>NZ_BAAAYN010000018.1 GCF_039536245.1 Cryptosporangium minutisporangium
GGCGGCGAGCTCGGCGTGATCGGGGCCTCCGGGGCCGCCCCGCAGTCGGCGCCGTCGCAGCCCGAGCCCGCGGCGCAGCCCGAGCCGAAGTCGGAGCCGAAGCCCGAGCCGCAGTCGGTCGAACCGCAGAACCCGCCGGCCGAGGAGTCCGAGGCTCCGGCCCGCGCCGCGGCGACGTCCACGCCGGCGCCGGCCGCGTCGGCCCCGAGCGCTCCGGCCGCCGAGTCGTCCGAGAACGGCCAGGGCGCCTACGTGACGCCGCTGGTGCGCAAGCTCGCGAACGAGCACGGCATCGACCTGAACAGCGTCAAGGGCACCGGCGTCGGTGGCCGGATCCGCAAGCAGGACATCCTCGACGCCGCCGAGGCCAAGAAGGCCGCCGCCGCGGCACCGGCTCCGGCCGCCGCGTCGGGCGGCGCGCCAGCCGCCCCGAAGGCGCCGGCCCAGCCGTCGCCGCTGCGTGGTCGTACCGAGAAGCTGAGCCGCCTGCGCAAGGTGATCGCGCAGCGGATGCACGAGTCGCTGCAGGTGGCGGCGCAGCTGACCACCGTGGTCGAGGTGGACGTCACGAAGATCGCCCAACTGCGGCAGCGTGCCAAGGCCGACTTCCAGGCCCGCCACGGCGTGAAGCTGTCGTTCCTGCCGTTCTTCGCGGTCGCCGCCGTCGAGGCGCTGCAGCAGTACCCGCAGGTGAACTCGATCCTCAACCTGGACGAGGGCACCGTCACCTACCCGGACGCCGAGCACCTCGGCATCGCAGTCGACACCGAGCGCGGCCTGCTGGTGGCGACCGTGCGGGACGCCGGTGACCTGAACCTGGCCGGGATGGCCCGGAAGATCGCCGACCTCGCCGACCGGACGCGGAACAACAAGGTCAGCCCGGACGAGCTGGCCGGCGCCACGTTCACGCTGACCAACACCGGCAGCCGGGGCGCGCTCTTCGACACGCCGATCATCTTCCAGCCGAACTCGGCGATCCTCGGCACCGGCGCCGTGGTGAAGCGCGCGGTCGTGATCAACGACCCGAACCTCGGCGAGGTCATCGCGCCGCGGTCGATGGTGTACCTGGCGCTCTCCTACGACCACCGGATCGTCGATGGCGCGGACGCCGCACGGTTCCTCACGGCGATCAAGGAGCGCCTGGAGGGTGGCGCGTTCGAGGGTGAGCTCGGCCTGGCCTGAGCCAGCCCGGAGCCATCCGGCCCGACACCGGCACCGGCCCGTCCCGTCAGGGGCGGGCCGGTGCCGTGTCCGGTGGGCGTCGACCCCCGATTGCCCGGCCGCGCCGCGCGTCCGAGTCGCGCGGGCCGGGCCGGCGGGAGAGGATCGACCCATGCGGATCGTGGTGAGCGGTGCCAGCGGCCTGATCGGGTCGGCCCTCGTCGACGCGCTGCGGCTGGACGGGCACGAGGTGACCCGGCTGGTGCGCCGCGAGCCGACCCGCCCCGACGAGCAGCGCTGGGATCCGGCCGGCGGGCGCCTCGACCCGGACGTGCTCTCCGGCGCCGACGCGGTGGTGCACCTGGCCGGCGCCGGGGTCGGCGACCGACGCTGGACCTCGGGGTACAAGGCGACGCTGATCGACAGCCGGGTCGACGGCACCACCACGATCGCCACCGCCGCCGCGCGCGCCGACAAACCACCGCGTACGTTGATCTCGGCGTCCGGCATCGACTACTACGGAGACACCGGCGACCGGGAGATCCGGGAGGACGCACCGCCCGGCAACACGTTCCTCGCCGACCTCTGCCGCGCGTGGGAAGGGTCGACGGCACCGGCCGCCGAAGCCGGCGTACGGGTCGTGCATCTGCGGACCAGTTTGGTGCTCTCCCCGTCGGGCGGCCTGCTCGGTCGGCTGAAGCCGCTGTTCAAACTCGGCCTGGGCGGCCCACTGGGCACCGGACGCCAGTACTGGCCGGTTGTCTCGCTGCGCGACGTGGTCGCCGCGATCCAATTCCTGATCGTTACCGAGAGCATCTCCGGCCCGGTGAATCTGACCACGCCGGAGCCGGTGACCAACGCGGAGTTCACGGCCGAGTTCGGCCGCCAGCTCCACCGCCCCACCGTGCTGAAGGTGCCGGCGTTCGCGCTGCGGATCGCGCTGGCCGACTTCGCCGACGAGGGCGTACTGAGAGGGCTGCGAGCGGTCCCGGGGGTGCTGCTGGACCACGGCTTCACCTTCACCGATCCGACGCCTGCGTCGGCACTGCGGTACGCGCTGCGCTGACGCCGTCCGTTCCGAGCAGCCGGTCGAGCGGGATCGGATCGCACGTCTTCCGGAGTGCGGTGGCGACCTCGGCTGCGGTGGGACGCCGCTGGGGCTCGATCGCGAGCGCACCGGCCAGCACCGTCACCAGCCCGGCCGGCACGCCGAGCGCGAAGGCACGCTCGGCCCAGTCGTCCGCACCGCACTCCCCCAGCAGCGCGGCCACCAGGAGCACGGCGAGGTCGCGGACGTCGTCCGGAGGCGTTCCCGGCGCCGTGACCGCGTCGAAGTACGGGATGCCGTCGGGCGCGAGCAGAACCGTGTCGGCCCGGACGACTCCGTGGGTACCGCCGGCGGCGTGCGCGGCCGCCAGCGCGTCGGCGAGTGGCGCGAACACCGCGACCGCCTCGCCACACCGCACCCGGTCGACCCGCGCGAGCACCTCGGCGAGTGAGATTCCGTCCATGGCCCGAGGACGCTAGGCCGTCGCGGAGTGGCGCCGCCGCGGCTGTCCACAGCCGCATTCAGACCATCGGGGCCATACCCGAGCGTTCCGGACATCCCGCGGCTCACAAACGTAGTTGTCCACAAGCAGCCACATGAGTTGGAGGCGAACGGCACGGCGCGCCGTAGTCTCTTCTCGACGCCGACGGTGCGATCGTTTCGGTGTAAGGCGTTCGCGTTCGGGGGACGGTGAATCGCATGGACCTCACCACACTCGCCGGGGACCCGACCTCGGAGCCGGACGACCTCGCGGGCGCCGTCGACGCGGCCGCCGGAGAGGTCGCGGCGTTCGGGCCTGTCTTGGGGCTCGTCGACCACGACGCCCCCGCAGTGCGCACGGCGGTGGCCCGTGCCCTGCCGCACTTGGCCGCGATGGAGATCAACGCTCCCTTCGCACCGCTGGCGGTCGACGCACTGATCAGCCTCACGGCTGACCCGAACGGTGACGTCCGCAACTGGGCCTGCTTCGGCCTCGGTACGCAGATGGACGAGATCGACGGCCCGACGGTCCGCGAAGCGCTGGCCGCTCGGCTCGCCGACCGGCACGGCGAGGCGCGCCGGGAAGCGCTGATCGGACTGGCCCGTCGGCGCGACCCACGCGCGCTGCCCGCGGTCCGGGCCGCCCTGTGCCGATCCGACGTCTGGCTGCTCGAGGTGGAGGCGGCCGGCGCCCTCGGCGACCACTCGCTGCACCCGCTGGTCCTCCGCCACCTCGACGGGTGGGACGGCGGTGCGGCCCGCACGGTCGCCGCGGTCGCCCGCCTCACCGATCCGGACGGTCTCGGCGCCGACCTGATCGAGGGCCTGGCCGCCTGGTACCGCTGTGGTGGTCCGCTCGCGGTGGACGCCGATCCTGGCTGGTGGCGGATCGCGCTCGACCTGCTCGAGCTGGCGCCGTACCGGGCCGGTGACCTGGCGACGGCGGTCGCCGCTCAGCTCGGCAACGACTCCGACGCGTTGAGCGCGTTGGACGACTCAACGCTCGGCGCGATCGCCCGCAGCCACGGGTGGTCGGGCGTCCTGCACTGAGACTTCGTCCACGATTCGGGCGGCGCGGCTGGGCCACCAGCTCCGCCGCCCCAGCTCCAGCGTCGCGGCCGGCACCAGCAGCGACCGCACCACCAGCGTGTCGAGCAACACGCCGAACGCGACCAGGAACGCCATCTGCGCGAGGAACAGGATCGGTAGCACCGAGAGCGCGGCGAACGTCGCGGCCAGCACGACACCGGCCGACGTGATCACGCCGCCGGTGACCCGGAGGCCGGTGAGCGTCCCCGCCCGGGTGCCGTGCCGGAGCGACTCCTCGCGGACCCGCGTCATCAGGAAGATGTTGTAGTCGATCCCCAGCGCGACGAGGAACACGAACGCGAACAGCGGCACCACCGGGTCCGACCCCGGGAACCCGAACAGGTGCTCGAACACGAGCGCGGCGACGCCGAGCGTCGCGCCGAACGAGAGCACGACGGTCGCGATCAGCATCACCGGCGCGACCAGCGCACGGAGCAGCAGGGCGAGGATCACGAAGATCACCGCGAGCACGATCGGGACGATCGTCCGCAGATCGCGGCTGGTCGTGTCCTGGGTGTCCAGCAGCGTCGCGGTGTACCCGCCGACCTTGGCGTCGGCGCCCGGCACGTCGTGCATGACGTCCCGGAGTTCGCGGAGCGCGCGGATCGCTGTCGGGCTGTCCGCGGCGTCCGCCAGGGTCACGTCGATCTCGACCAGGCCGTCGACGACCTTCGGCGCCTTCGCCGGGGCGTTCGGATCGAACTCCAGCGCGCCGGTGAACGGCGTGACCGCCTCGACGCCGTCGACGGTGTTCGCCGCCGTGATCATCGGTTGCAGCGCGTCCGCCCGGCCGATCACGATCACCGGCGTGGCGAACCCGGCCGGGAAGTATCCCTGCAGGATCTCCTCGCCCCGCACCGAGTCCACCCGTTCGAGGAACGCGTCGGTCTGGGTGACGCCGCTGGCTCGGAACGTCGGCGCGAACGCGGCGGCGATCAGCAGCACCACCATCGTGGTGATCCAGATCCGGCGGTGGCGCCGGTCGACCATCCGCGCCACCCGCTCCCAGATGCCGTGCCGGAGCTCCCTGTCCGACCCGTACCGCGGCTGGAACGGCCAGAAAGCCGCCCGTCCGACCAGGACCAGGACCGCGGGCAGGAACGTGAGCGAGGCGAGCAACGCCGCGACGATGCCGATCGCGCCGATCGGCCCGAGGCTGCGGTTGGACGCCAGATCGGAGAAGAGTAGGCACAGCAGGCCCGCGATGACGGTGCCCCCGGAGGCGACGATCGGCTCGAACGCGCCCCGGTAGGCCGCGCGGACGGCGTCCCAGCGGCGGGCGTGCCGGCCGAACTCCTCCCGCACACGGGCGATCAGCAGCAGCGCGTAGTCGGTGGTGGCACCGAACACCAACACCGACAGGATGCCCTGCGACTGACCGTTGAGGTCGAGCGTCCCGTTCTTCGTGAGCGTGTAGACGACGCCGGCCGAGAGGCCGAGTGCCAACCCGACCGTGGTCAGCACGATGACCGGCAGGATCGGGCTGCGGTACACCACGACCAGGATCACGGCGACGACGAGCGCGGTGACGCCGATCAGCAGGCCGTCGATCGCACCGAACACCTCGAAGAAGTCGGCGATGATGCCGGACGGCCCGGCGACGTGCGCGGTGAGCGGCCCCGGACGCTGCACGATCTCGCGGAGCGCCGAGACTTCGCGCTCGGTGACGTCTCCATCGGCGCCGGCGAGCGGCACGATGACCTGAGCGGCCTCACCGTCGCGGGACGGGATGATCGGCGAAATCTCCCCCACCGCGAGGTTCGCCGCCCGGATCTTCGCGATGTCGCCCTGGATCGTGCGGGCGTCGTCGAGGGTCAGGCCACCGCGGTGCAGATAGACGACGATCGCCGGGACCGTCGGCTCGTCCACGAAACGTTCCTGGAGCTCGGCGACCTCGGTGGCCTCCGCGCTGCTGGGCAGGAACGCGGCGTTGTCGTTCTTCTGGACCTCGGACAGCTTGCCCTGGTACGGCCCGAACACCCCACCGACGACCAACCAACCGAGAACCAGCAGCGCGGGCAGCAGCCAGCGCCGGCGGGCGTTGCTCATCCGGCGTCCTCCGCGGACTCAAGATCCAAGGCCGTCAGCGACGCTATCGTTGCCCGCCTCCGATGGTGCGGTGAGCGCCGTGAGTGAGGACGTGACCTGGCGCACGGTCGCGCCCGCCGCCCCGGCGTAGGCTCGGCAGCATGACCGAGATGCTGGTCCCGACGGCACCGACCGACGTCCGGCGGCTGCCCGGCCTGACCGAATACCGGGACGCGTGGGACGAGCAGCGTCGTCTGCACGCCGCCCGGGTCGCCGGCGAAATCCCGGACACGGTCCTGCTCCTGCAGCATCCCGACGTCTACACCGCAGGCCGTCGCACCGAGGACGGGGAGCGTCCGTTCGACGGCACGCCCGTCGTCGACGTGGACCGCGGCGGCAAGATCACCTGGCACGGCCCCGGCCAGCTGGTCGGCTACCCGATCGTCCAGCTGCCCCGGCCGCTGGACGTGGTCGCGTACGTGCGGCGGATCGAAGGCCTGCTGATCGAGGTCTGTGCCGAGTTCGGCCTCGCGACCACCCGGGTCGAAGGCCGCAGCGGCGTCTGGGTACCGGCCGATCATCGGGGCCCGGACCGGAAGATCGCCGCGATCGGCGTCCGGGTCAGCCGCCGGGTCACCATGCACGGCTTCGCTCTCAACTGCAATCCGGACCTGGCCGCGTTCGGACGCATCGTCCCCTGTGGCATCCAGGACGCGGGCGTCACGTCGCTCACCGCCGAGTTGGGCCGGAGGGTGACCGTCGACGACGTCGTCGACCTGGTGGAGCCGCGCCTACCCACCCTCGCCGGCGGCCCCGACCGCACCTGACGTTTGGGAAATCGGTTCCGGGGTAGGGGCCGACAGGACGACCACTTCCGTGGTAGGCAGACCCGGTCGTATCCGCCCCACCGGAGGTGGCCAGATGTCCCACATGGACGGCACACCACTCCCGGACAGCGGCGCCCCGTCGGACACGTTCGACGCATTGGCCTCCGAGCCTTTCCTGAGCCTCACCACCTACCGCCGGAACGGCAGTGCGATCCCGACGCCGGTCTGGGCCGCACCGCGCGACGGTCGGCTGTTGATCTGGACCGGCGCCGAGTCGGGCAAGGTCAAGCGGCTCCGGCACACTCCGGTCGCGACGGTCGCCCCGTGTGACCGCGGAGGCTCGCTGCTCGGCGAACCGGTCGCCGCTCACGCCCGCATCATGCGTAAGGACGAAACCCCCGCACTGAACGCCGCGATGACGGCCAAGTACGGCTGGCAGTTCCGGATGTCCCGGCTGGGTGCCGCGATCGGCCGGGTGATCGGCATCGCCCGACCCGGCCAGATCGGCCTGGAGATCACGCTCGACTGAGCGGCAGGTCCAGCCACGACGGTCCGGCGAACCGCAGCCGCTCTCCCGCAGTGTTCTCGTCCAGGTACATCAGGTCCCGGGCGTCCACCACGAGAGCCAGGCGACGCCCGGCCGGAACGTCGAACGCCATCGGGTCGAACGCGACGTCGAGGCGGAGCGGGCGGCCGGGCGTCGCACCGGTCCACGTGAACGGCGCATGGTTGATCAGCTCACCGGTGCCGCCGCCGTCGACCGCGTAGAGGTAGCCGAAGACGGTCCCGACCGCATCATCCGGGACCACCGTGAGGTGCATCGCCACCGTTCCCCGTAACCGAGCCGGCCCGGTCAGCGGCGCCGACTGCCAGACCAGCGCCCGGCGCCGGTCCACCCCGGGCAGCCACACGGTCGGCGGACGCCCGGTCAGGGCTTCCAGCGTCGAGGTCCCCATCGTGATGCCCGCGTCGGACGTCGTCGGATCGGCGGTCACACTCGCCTGCCAGGCCGGTGCGGTCCCCGGCGCCAGCGGGCTGCCGGGCGCGCCGAGTCCGTACCGGGTCGCCGGCGCCTCGAACTCCGCGGTCGACCGGTAGGTCTCCACCGGGCCGGCGCGATTCGGCGTCCGCGGACGCAACCGGATCGGCGCGTCCGGCTGCTCCGGCTCCCCGGCGACGTGGGCCTCCAGCCACCGATAGACCGAATCGAACACCTCGTTGGGCAGCGTCAGCACACCGCCGGCCTCCGGGCTGACGTGGTCGCCGGGGTAGAGCCCCAACTGCTTCGGACCGGTGAGCCGGTCGTAGAACCGCATGATCTGCCCGTTCCGCGCGACCGAGTCGTTCCAGGCGTGGGCCATGAACACCGCGGTGCCGTTGCGGTTGAGCGCGTCGAGCCGGGTGACCGGCGACCGCTCCCGGGCCCAGGCACGCAGTTCGTCCATGTTCCGGTTCGCGAAGAAGTCGTCGAGCTTCGTGGTGAAGTCCGGCGCGGTGCGGGCGGTGACCGCGGCGGTCAGCCGGAAACCGAGCGCGAGCATCCCGTACCGCGTCTCCTGCCGGATCAGCATCTCCTCGATGTCGACCAGTCCGCTGGTCATCACCACCGCCTTGATCCGCGGGTCGACGGCGGCCGCGTTGAGCATGATCGGACCGGCGTAGGAGATCCCGGCCAGCCCGATCCGCGCCGGGTCGGCGTCGGTGTGCGCGAGCGCCCAGTCGACCACCGCCCGCACGTCCCGGACGTCGTCCGGCCCGGCGAAGTCGACGGTGCCGCCGGAGTCGCCCGCGCCCCGAGTCGCGTAGTTGACCGCGATGAAGCCGCGCTTCGCCAGCTCGGTCGACCAGAGCAGGTTCTGGGTGTTGCCGCCACCCCACGACCCCGGAAGGACGACGAGCGGGTGCGGCCCCGCCGTCGTCGGCGTCACCACGTTCGCGCCGAGCTTGACGCCGTCCTGCCCGGCGAGATCGACGAACCGGACACTGAATTTCTCGTCGGCTCTGGCGACCGGCGCGAGCACGCCGCACGCCACCAGCAAGGCGAGTAACAGAGCGGATAAGCGCACGGCGGGAGTCCCTTCGGGTGAGCTTCGACACCTCGGGTGGGGCGCCCGCACGCTAGCGAGGTCAGAAGATCCGGACAAGTCGGTTCGTAAGTATCATTGCGCCCCAGCCAACAGCGGCAATCCGCACTGACAGGCCGGTAACAACTTCCACCGGACGGCGTCCGACCAAATCCCCGTTCCGCGACGCGGCGGGCATGTCCGCGGAACCGGCGTAGGCTCAATGAACGTGACGACGGTGCAGCCCGAAGGACGCAAACTGCTTCGGTTGGAGGCCCGCAATGCGGAGACCCCGATCGAGCGCAAGCCACCCTGGATCCGCGTGACGGCCAAGATGGGCCCCGAGTACACCGAGCTCAAAGGCCTGGTGAAGCGCGAGGGCCTGCACACCGTGTGCGAAGAGGCCGGCTGCCCCAACATCTACGAATGCTGGGAAGACCGCGAAGCCACGTTCCTGATCGGCGGCGACCAGTGCACCCGGCGCTGCGACTTCTGCCAGATCGACACCGGCAAGCCCGCCGCGCTCGACCGGGACGAACCGCGGCGGGTCGCGGAGAGCGTCGCGACGATGGGCCTGCGCTACGCGACGATCACCGGCGTCGCCCGCGACGACCTCGCGGACGGTGGCGCGTGGCTCTACGCCGAGACCGTGCGGCAGATCCACGGGCTGGGTCAGGGCACCGGCGTCGAACTGCTGATCCCCGACTTCAACGCGCGCCCCGAACTGCTGGCGGAGGTCTTCGACGCCGCCCCCGAGGTGCTCGCCCACAACATCGAGACCGTGCCGCGGATCTTCAAGCGGATCCGTCCCGGTTTCCGTTACGAGCGGTCACTGGACGTCATCCGCCAGGCCCGCGCGGCCGGTCTGGTCACGAAGTCCAACCTGATCCTGGGCATGGGCGAGGAGCCGGAGGAGGTCACCGAGGCGCTGCGCGACCTGCACGAGGCCGGCTGCGACCTGGTGACGATCACCCAGTACCTCCGCCCCTCACCGCGGCACCACCCGGTCTCCCGCTGGGTGAAGCCGGAGGAGTTCGTCACGTTCCGTGAGGAGGCCGAGCGGATCGGCTTCGCCGGGGTGCTCTCCGGGCCGCTGGTGCGCTCCTCGTACCGCGCCGGCCGCCTCTACCAGCAGGCGATCGAGGCCCGCTCGGCCGCATCGGTACCGGCCGCTGCGATCAGTTAGCACTGTTCAGCGACCACCGTTAGGTGTCGCCTGTCCCGGATCAGTTATCCGGAGGACACACATCGGACATCACGGTCCGGCATAGTGATGTGTGCGGACCGCAAACGCCCTACTACTTACAGTAAGCAGGAGGTGCCTGTGACTCCCGTCGAGCCGCTGCGCCAGCTGTTCACGTCCGCGATCGCGCTCCTTCCTGAGGGAGGACAGCGCACCGCGCGTCGTAACGCCTGGGCCGCGATGAGCGAGGACAACCGTCGTGCCCGTGACCGCCGGGAAGCCGCCACCGCTTTCGCGGTGACGTCGGCGGCCACTCACCACGTGAACCGGGGCGCGCGTCCCACGCGCTGAACTGCAGGCTCACGGTTCCATGCGGCTCGAGGCGCTCTAGACTTGACTTATGGCCTCCACCACCCCCGAGAAAGTCGGCTTTCGGCAGCGACTTCGGCAGATCGTCCAGGTATTCAAGTTCGTTCGGGGGCACGATCGTCTGATCGTTCCGCTGATGCTCGTGGCGTTCCTGGTGCCACTGCTCATCGGCATCGGCGTCGCGTGGTTCACCGGGCTGTGGGTGATCATCCCGCTCGCGGTGCTGATCGCCGTCCTCGCCGCGCTGATCGTATTCAGCCGACGGGTCCAGAAGGCCACTTACGCGCAGGTGGAGGGCCAGCCCGGAGCCGCGCTGGCGGTGCTGGAGTCGATGCCGGGTAACCGGAACCAGCGGAACTGGAAGTTCACGCCGGCCGTGCAGGTGAGCCAGCAGCAGGACGTCATCCACCGGGTCGTCGGGCGGCCCGGTGTGATCCTGCTCGGCGAAGGCGCACCCCACCGGGTGAAGCAGCTGCTCAACACCGAGCGCAAGCGGGTCAGCCGGGTGCTCACCGACGTGCCGATCCACGACGTGCTGGTGGGCGAGGACGAGGACAAGGTTCCGATCCGCAAGCTCCAGTCGCACCTGCAGAAGCTGCCGAAGAGCCTGACGCCGGGCCAGGTGAGCCAGGTGGCGCAGCGCCTGCAGGGGCTGGGCGGCGCCCGCCCCCCGATCCCCAAGGGCCCGATGCCGAAGAGCTCCCGCGCCATGAAGGGCGCCAAGCAACAGATGTACAGAGGAAGGTAACAATGTGCCCGCGCCGACAGGCGCGGGTTCCCGTCGTTTGCCGAGAAGCCAACGTCCGTGCGCCCGTGCAGGCGTCGACTTCTCGGCAATCCGCGGTTCGCTGGAAGCGGTGGGAGAGCGGGCACGGCGGCCGGAGCCGGAGCGCCGCCGGTCAGCGCGTCCGCGTAGACCGGGGCGGATGCCCGCAGCCGGGCGGCCGCCTCCGCCTGCGCCTCCGCGATCGTCTCGGCGCCCTCGAGCTGTTCCTGGACGCTGGTCTCGAGCGCGTCGGCCCTTTGGGTGGTCTCAAGGCCTCGCGCTCGCCTGTCAGCGTCGTTCTGGGCGGGCCGCCACCACTGTCGAGCCGGCGATCTTGTCGTGCCAGCGGCGGCCGTCGGCGGTGGTGAGCAGCGCCGGGATGAGCAGGATGATCAGCAGCGTGCGCAGCAGTGCCCGGAACAGACCGATCGGGCGGCCGTCGGCCACACCCTCGCACCGCAGCTTGAGCAGCCGCATCCCCGGCGACTCCGCGAAGAGCCCGACGAACAGCGTGTAGGCCACCAGGAACACCAGCGTGCTCCAGCCCCCCGGCGGGTCCGGGTAGGTGAACAGCCCGGCGACCATGGCGCACAGCACGCCGTCGACGAGAAACGCCGCGGCCCGGCGTCCGAATGACGCAGTGGGCAGGTCGGACGGGACCCCGACGGCGGCCGGGCCGCCACGCGACGGGTCGGATCGACGGCTGTCCTCGCTCACACCCACGAGCCTAGGCCCCGCGCGGTACCGCGCACACCGGGCCCGTGCACGCGCGAACTCCCAGCGTGGGAAGGTTCGGTACGACAGAGCCCCGCTGGGCTACGCACGGTCGCTGCTTCGTCCTAAGCTGTCCGAAAATGGGCGCTCCCGCCTTCGTACCGTCACCCTGGTTAACATCCGCGAAACTGATGGGACATTGGCAGGCAACGGGCGCTTCCTACGTTGTGGCCAGCGACCCACACTGACGGAGGACGGATGTTTTCCCAGCCCGACGAACTGATCCGGTACATCCAGGACGAGGGCGTTCGCTTCGTGGACGTCCGGTTCTGTGACCTCCCGGGTGTCATGCAGCACTTCACGATCCCGGTCGAGACGTTCGACACCGACATCCTCGAAGAGGGTCTCGCGTTCGACGGGTCGTCGATCCGTGGCTTCCAGGCGATCCACGAGTCGGACATGCTGCTCACGCCGGACGTGTCGACGGCCTTCATCGATCCGTTCCGCGCCCAGAAGACGGTCGCCCTGAACTTCTTCATCGCCGACCCGTTCACCCGCGAGGCCTACTCGCGTGACCCGCGGAACGTCGCGAAGAAGGCCGAGCAGTACCTGGCCAGCAGCGGCATCGCCGACACCGCCTACTTCGGTGCCGAGGCGGAGTTCTACATCTTCGACTCGATCCGGTTCGACACGAACCAGCACAGCTCGTTCTACTACGTGGACTCGATCGAGGGCGCGTGGAACAGCGGCCGTGAGGAAGAGGGCGGCAACCGGGGTTACAAGACCGGCTACAAGGGCGGGTACTTCCCGGTCCCGCCGGTCGACCACTTCGCCGACCTGCGTGACCTGATGGTCACCAACCTGATGCAGGCGGGCCTCACCGTCGAGCGCGGTCACCACGAGGTCGGCACCGGCGGCCAGGCCGAGATCAACTACAAGTTCTCGACGCTGCTGCACTCGGCCGACAACCTGATGCTGTTCAAGTACATCATCAAGAACACCGCGTGGGCCGCCGGTAAGACCGTCACCTTCATGCCGAAGCCGCTCTTCGGTGACAACGGCTCGGGTATGCACACCCACCAGAGCCTCTGGAAGGACGGCAACCCGCTCATGTACGACGAGGTCGGCTACGCCGGTCTCTCGGACACGGCGCGCTGGTACATCGGTGGTCTGCTCAAGCACGCCCCGTCGCTGCTCGCGTTCACCAACCCGACCGTCAACTCGTACCGCCGGCTGGTGCCGGGCTACGAGGCCCCGGTGAACCTGGTCTACTCGCAGCGCAACCGGTCGGCCTGCACGCGTATCCCGATCGTGAGCAGCCCGAAGGCGAAGCGGATCGAGTTCCGCGTGCCGGACCCGTCGGCCAACCCGTACCTCGCGTTCTCCGCGATGCTGATGGCCGGTCTCGACGGCATCAAGAACAAGATCGAGCCGCCGACGCCGGTCGACAAGGACCTCTACGAGCTCCCGCCGGACGAGCTGGCCGAGGTCGCGCAGGTGCCGGGCTCGCTCCCCGAGGTGCTCGACCGCCTCGAGGTCGACCACGACTACCTGCTCGAGGGCGGCGTCTTCACGCCGGACCTCATCTCGACCTGGATCGACTACAAGCGGAGCAACGAGGTCGACCCGGTGCGTCTGCGCCCGACCCCGCACGAGTTCGCGCTGTACTACGACATCTGATCGATCGAGCTCCTCTGACCTGCGGTAACGCAGGACTGAAGTCCTCGTCAGGACGTCGCCGGGCCGCCGGCCGCCGCTGCTTCACTGCGAAGCAGCGGGGGTCGGCGGCCTTCGACGTTCCGGCCTCGCCGCCGACCACGGGACAGATCGACGGTGCGTGCACCTTCTAGGGTCGGTGCGTGACGACGCTGACGCGCGCGACGGCTGCAGCCGGCGCGCTGTTCCTGGACGGCCAGGACCGGGTGATGCTGGTCCGACCCACGTACAAAGACCACTGGGAGATTCCCGGCGGCATGATCGAAGCCGGGGAGAGTCCACGGGACGCCTGTCTGCGCGAGGTGGAGGAGGAGCTGGGCCTGCGCGCCGCGATCGGCGACCTGCTCGTCGTCGACTGGGCACCGCACCCGGTCACTGGCGACAAGTACCTGTTCGTTTTCGCGGCGGCCCGGCTCACTGACGCCGAGCACGCCGCGATCCGCCTCCAGGAGTCCGAGCTGTCCGAGTACCGCTACGTGCCGCTCGCCGACCTCGACGGATTCACCATTCCGCGGATGACGGCCCGGCTCACGAGCGCGTACGCCGCCGCTGCGCAGGGACGAACGCTGTACCTGGAGTACGGCGTGTCGCGATGACGACGTGCGCCTCGTCCGCGGCCACCGTCCGGCAGTCCAGGCCGGCCACCGCGACGAACGCCGCGAGCGCCGGGCCCTGACGCTCGCTGGTCTCGACCAGCAGGCTCCCGCCGGGCGCCAGCCAGTGCGGCGCCTCCACGACGACCCGGCGCAGCACGTCGAGACCGTCGGCTCCGCCGTCGAGCGCCACCCGGTGCTCGTGGACCCGAGCCTCCGGTGGGAGGAGCCGGATCGCCTCGGTGGGTACGTACGGTGCGTTGGCGAGCAGGACGTCGATCCGCCCGCGCAGCGTCGGCGGCAGCGGTTCGTAGAGGTCGCCCTGGTACACCCGTCCGCCGACCGGACCGGCGTTGCGCCGCGCGGAGCGGACGGCGGCCGGATCGATGTCGACCGCGTGCAGTTCGACGTCGTCCCGGCCGGCCGCCAGGACGACGCCGAGCGCGCCCGAGCCACAGCACAGGTCCACCACGGTGGCTCCGCGCGGGGTCAGCGCCGCGGCCTGCCGGACGAGGAGCTCGGTCCGGCGCCGGGGGACGAACACACCGGGGTCGACGGTGATCCGGTGGCCGCAGAACTCCGCCCACCCGAGGACGTGTTCGAGCGGTAGACCGGCGACGCGCTGGTCGACCATGGCGGCCAGCTCCGCGGGCGACGGCGACGCCGCGATGAGCAACTGGGCTTCGTCCTCTGCGAAGACGCACCCGGCGTCGCGCAGCCGATCGATGATGACCGACTCCGAGGGGTACAGCGAGTAAGCCGACATGCGAGGGCCTTTCACCTGGAAGGGCGCTCTCGCGGTCACCGCTACCGCAGGGTGACCGAACGACAATCGGAGGAGAGCACCCAGCCGAACAGAACGTTGATGGGTCTCACCTCCTCGACTCGTCCACGGACTCGGACCACGCCACAGTACCGGCGCCACCCGGCCGGGGCGAGCAAAAAGCCGAGCCGCTCGTCCGGGCTCATCCGTCCCCGAACGGGTGGGTGTGCAGCCACCAGACCAGCACCGCGCGGACCGCCGCGCCGCGCGAGCCGTACGTCTCGGCCCAGGGCAGCGCCTCTCCGAGCGGGCAGATCCACCACTCACCGGTGCTCAGCACTCCGAGCTCGGCGATCGGCACCTCCTCGCGGAGCAGCAGCCATCGGGTCCGCGGATGGGGCCGGACGCGCCACGGCGACGGCGGATCCTCGACGGCGGATCCGGATCGCCCCGACGGCGGAGCCGGCCGCGACGCGCGTACCGGAGTGGGGTCGAACCACGGGTTGCGCTCGGCCATCGGAGATCCTCCCCCGTCGGACGCCGGCGGTTCCGGCGTTCGTGGAGGCAGAAAAGTCGGTCCGGGGAAATGTCCGACAGCGCTTCTAGGATGCCGGACACCGGACGGACAGCCGGACAAGACCGGGCCAGGTCCGGACGTCCGCGGGCACCGACCGGCCACCACGGCCGGGAGCCGGGCGGATTCGCCGGGGAGGGAGACGCGAATGGATCGGTCGGACCGGGTATCGGCGGTCACCGACGCCCAACGGTTGGCGTCGGCGCTCCGACAGCACCGCACCCGCGCGGGCCTCACCCAGCAGCAGCTCGCCCGGCGGGTGGGGTACAGCCGGTCGACGATCGCCAACGCCGAGACGGGTGACGTCCGCAGCGCCGAGTTCTACCGCCGCTGCGACGCCGTGCTTCGCACCGGTGGCACCCTCGAGACGACGCGCCGGTCGCTCGCCGCGGCCACCTCCCGTCGCCGCGTGTCCGCGACGGACAGCCGCAGCGCCGGGAAGGCCGCCGCGCCGGTCGGCCAGCTCGATCCGATCCCGCGCACGGAGGCGATCGAGCACCTCCGGCAGCACTGGCACCTGCTCGTCCGCACCGACAACCTGCTGGGGCCGCAGACCGCCCTGCCGATCGCCCTGGAGCACCTCTCGACGCTGACGGTCCTGCTCCGGGACGCCGTCGGGGCGCCCCGCCTCGCGCTGCTCGGCCTCGCCGTCCGGTACGCCGAGACGGCCGCGTGGCTGCACCAGGACACCGGGCACCTCGACGACGCGGCGGTCTGGGCCGACCGCGCGCTGGACTGGGCCCACGAGAGCGGCGACAACAGCGCGCTCGCGTGGGTGCTGCACCGGCGGAGCCAGCTGCGGGCCGCCGAGGGCGACGCCGCGGGCGCCCTCTCGCTCGTGCGGGCGGCACGGCGCTCCGGGGCGGACGTGGACCCACCGCTGGCGGCGGCGCTCCGCGTCCAGCAGGCGTGGGCCTACTCGATGCGCGGTGACCGGCGCCGCTGCGAAGGGTTGCTCGACCGGGCGGCACCGATCGCCGACGCGCGCGAGACCGCCGGCGACGGCCGGGCCGGGTACGGCGGCCACTGCACCCGGGCGTGGGTGCTGGCCCACCGGGGGGCGTGCGCGCTCCGGTTCGACACCCCCGGCGAAGCGGCGCTGCTGCTCCGGGCGGCGCTGACCGGTCTGGCCCCGGTCTACCGGCGCAACCGCGGGCTGGTCCTCGGCTGGCTCGCCGAGGCGTCCGCCCGAGCCGGCGCGACCGACCAGGCGCTACGGGCCGCCGCGCAGAGCCGGGCGATCGGCGAGGCCACCGGCTCTGCGACGGTGCTCGCGCAGGTCCACGCCGTGGAGCAGCTCACCGCGTCCCGGGCCGGGCGCACGGCGTTGGCCGGCTGACCACCGACCGCCGGGCTAGCAGCGGGAGCGCCAAGGCCGGTCGAACGTCCCGGTCAGGAAGTACGTACCGCCACGCTGGAGCCGCACCTTGACCCAGGTGCCGTCCGGCTCGATGCAGCCCTGCGGCCCGCGGAGCGTCAGCCACGGCGACCAGCGCACGCGCACGGTGAGATCGGTCGCGACCGGGCTGGTGAAGCGGACACCGGTGGCGCCGGAGGACTCCAACCGCGCCGGGTACGGAACCACCGACGGCCCGCCCACGACGCGGTAGAGCGACCAGTCGCTGCTCTCCCACTCCTTGCGCAGGAAGGCGAGGTCCGCCTCGATCAGCGCGGCTTCCGCGCGGCCGGCCGGGTCCAGCCGGGTGTCCCGGGGCACCGCCACGTAGCTGACCGCGTTCTCGTGGAGCCAGGAGAGGTAGGTCGTCGGCGTCAGCGTGTCGTCGTAGAAGAGCGGGTTGCGGTCGACGTCCACCTGCCGCTCCCAGCCGCGAGCGATCGGTACGGCGTCCGCGACGTACGTCGACTCCCAGTGGTCGCGGAGCGGCACGACCTCGACGCGGCCCAACGGACCACGCGCCTTCAGCTGGTCGATCAGCGGCTGGTAGTACAGCCGAGTTGCTTCGCGCGTCCCCGCGTAGGCGAGGTCGCTGCCGATCAGCGGCGGCTGCCACCAGCAGAGCATCGCGACGACGCCGACCAGGAAACGTCGGTCGAGGGTGGAGATCGCGACCACGACCGGGGCCGCGAACAGCATCGACAGCCGGACGACGTTGCTGCCGACCGGGTTGTCCGTGTAGTACGTGAGCGCGGCGCCGATCGCCGACAGCGCGGCTGCGATCCGCACCGCCTGATAGCCGCGGCGCGGCACCAGCAGGACGACCGCGAGGCACGCGGCGACGCAGACCTTCATCGACTCTTCGCTGAACGGCTGGACGCCACCGTCGTGGAAGACGAACGTCGGGACGGTCATCGCGATCGCCGCGCCGATGCCCAGCACGAGGCCCTCGGTGACGACGCCGGAGAGCAGCAGTGCGGCGCCGCACAGCCCGACGAACAGACCGGCGACCGGGCTTGCCGCGGTGCTCGCCGCAGCCAGGGAGCCGGCCAGCAGGAGTTCCCACCAGCTCGCGCGGGATCGGAAAAGGTTGCGGATCCAGTGCCTCGAGTGCACGTACGGCGGCCGGTACCGGTGCACCGAAGCGGCGACGACGCAGAGCGCGAGCATCCCGAGCGCGATGCCCATCGCGAACGTCGTCCGGCCACTGACCAGGTTGAACACGCCGGTGACGGCGCCCAGGACGCCGGCCGTCAGCGGACGCCGGGCGCCGACCTGGGCGAGCAGCCAGGCGAACGCCACCGCCGAGACGACGACCGAGATCGCGCCCACGCCGCGGGAGCCGAAGACCGCGTTCGCCGGCCCGGTGAACGCGCTGTAGCCGAACGGGTAGACGCCGCCGTACCAGCGGAAGTCGATCGGGACGAAGCCGTGCTCGTCGAAGAAGTGGCCGCGGGCGACCTGGGCGGAGAGATCCGTTCCGGCCAGCGGGAGCGACAGGAAGCCGACCGCGAGCAGCAGGGACGTCAGGAACGTGACGGTCACCGGCATGCGGTGGGACTCCGGCAGGAGGCGGTCGAAGAAGCCGTCCCAGCGCCCGCGCGAGGGGGGTGGCTCGGTGCCGATCGGCAGCCGGAGGCTCACGCCTCCGATCCCCCCGATCGGCGCCTCGATCGGCGGGGACGCCGCGGGTGAGACCGGCGGAGACGCCGCAGGCGAAACCGGCGCCGGGTCGTCGCCGACGGCCGGCGCCCGATCCCCGGCCTCCGCGTCCCGCTGCTCCGGCGCGGCCGGAACCGGCTCCGAACCGGGCGACACCGGAGCGGCCCTCTCGGCCGCAGCGCTCGCCTCGGCCGCAGCGCTCGCCTCGGCCGGAGCGACCGCTTCGGCCGGGTCCGGTTCCCGCACCGGCGGGTCCGGTTCCACCGCGTCGGATGCCGGCGCGTCGCGGTGCGACGACGCCGGCGACACCGTGTCAGGCATAGAACACTCGCTCCACCGCTTGCCGTCCGTGCCGCATCGTCCGCAGGTAGTCGTCGAGGAACTCGCCGGTGTCCGCGTCGGCGGGTCGGCCCAGCGCCCGCGCGATCCCGAGCAGTTCCTTCCCGTGCCGCGGCAACTGGTCCGACGGACGCCCCCGCACGAGCATCAACGCGTTCCGCACCTCCGCCGCCATTTCCCACGCCGCAACCAGCGCGTCGTGGTCCGCCCCGGTGATCAGGTCGGCGTCGCGCGCCGCCTCCAACGCTGCGATGGTCTGCGTCGTCCGCAACCCCGGCACCTCCGCCCCCGAGCGCAGCTGCAGCAGCTGGACGGTCCACTCGACGTCGGCGAGCCCACCGCGGCCGAGTTTCGTATGGGTCGCCGGGTCGGCGCCGCGCGGCAGCCGCTCCACGTCCACCCGGGCCTTGATCCGGCGGATCTCGGTGATCGCGGACGCGTCCAGGCCGTCGGCCGGGTACCGCAGCGGGTCGATCAGCTCGATGAACCGCCGCCCCAGGTCCTCGTCACCGGCGACCGGCCGGGCCCGGAGCAGCGCCTGCCACTCCCACGGCTTCGACCAGCGCCGGTAGTACTCGCTGTAGGAGGCGAGGCTGCGCACCAGCGGCCCCTGCCTGCCCTCCGGCCGGAGGTTCGCGTCGATACCCAGCGGCGGGTCCGGTGCCGGGGCGCTGAGCAACCGGCGCAGCTCCTCGGCGACGGCGCGCGCCGCCACGGCCGCCTCCCGCTCGTCGGCTCCGTCCAGCGGCTCGTGGACGAACATCACGTCGGCGTCGGACGAGTAGGACATCTCCCCGCCGCCGAGCCGCCCCATTCCGATGATCGTCAGCCGCATCGGCAGCGAGCCGCCGCGGTTCTCCGCGACCGCCCGTTCCGCGACCGACAGCGCGGCCACCAGGACGGCGTCCGACACGTCGGTCAGCGCGCGGCCGACCGTCGAGACGTCGTCGAAACCGAGCAGGTCCGCGAACGCGGTCCGCAGCAGCTCCCGGCGGCGCAGCGCCCGGGCGGCCACCACCGACGTCTCCGCCTGCGCGTGCCGTCCGGCCGCGGCCCGCAGCGCACCGTGCAGCACGTCCCGCGAGCGCGGTTGCAGCTCGGCGTCCTCGGCCAGGAGCCGCAGCCCTTCCGGGTCGTGGGTGAGCAGATCCGCGACGTAGGCGCTGGTGCCGAGCAGGGTGGGCAGCCGCTCGGCGACCAGCCCTTCGTCCCGGACCAGCCGGAGGAACCAGGGCGTCGCACCGAGCCGGTCGGACACCTGCCGGTAGGCCAGCAGCCCGGCGTCCGGGTCCGGCGCGTCGGCGAACAGGCCGAGCATCGCCGGCAGCAGCGCCCGCTGGATGTGGGCCCGCCGGGAGACGCCCTGCGTCAACGCCTGGACGTGCCGCAGCGCGCCGGCCGGATCGCTGAACCCGAGCGCCTCCAGCCGTGCCTGGGCGGACGCCGGGACCATCCGCAGGTCCTCGTTCGACACCGTGGCGACGGCTTCCAGGAGCGGCCGGTAGAAGAGCTTCTCGTGCAGCCGCCGGACCTCACGCGCGTGCCGGGACCACTCGGCGGAGAAACCCTCCACCGGGTCGCCGCCGCCGCGGTGCCCGAGCGTCGCGGCGAGCCAGCGCAGTTCGTCGCGGTCGGTCGGGAGCCGGTGGGTGCGGCGCAGGCGCTGCAGCTGCAGCCGGTGCTCGACCGTGCGGAGGAACCGGTAGGACGAGTCGAGCGCCTCGCCGTCGAGGCGGCCCACGTATCCGCCGTCGATCAGCGCCCGCAGCGCGTCCAGCGTGTTGCCGCTGCGCAGCGTCGCGTCGCCCCGGCCGTGGACGAGCTGGAGCAGCTGCACCGCGAACTCGATGTCGCGCAGGCCGCCGGGGCCGAGCTTGATCTCCCGGGGGGCCTCCTTGACCGGCAGGCTCTGCTCCACGCGCTGCCGCATCGCCCGAATCTCGGCGACCGCCCCCTCGCGCCCGGCGGCCCCCTCCCGACGCGATGAACCGGTGGTGGTGCCCCAGACCAGCGGCGTGACCTCCCCCATCCAGGCCATGCCCAGGTCCAGGTCACCGGCGATCGGGCGGGCCTTGATCAGCGCCTGGAACTCCCAGGTGCGTGCCCACTGCTTGTAGTAGGCGGCGTGGCTGGCCAGGGTGCGGACGAGCGGTCCGTCCTTCCCCTCCGGGCGCAGGGCGGCGTCCACTTGCCAGGCGACGTCCGCGCAGATCCGGATCATCGTGCTCGCGAGCGTGGACGCCGTGCGGAGCGCCGGCCCCGGGTTGTCGTTGTCCGGGAGCTCCTCGCCCGGAGCGCCCGGCTCGGCCACGAACACCACGTCGACGTCGCTGAGGTAGTTGAGCTCCCGGCCCCCGCACTTGCCCATCCCGATGACGCCGAGCCGCACCGCGGGTGCGTCGTCCGGCAGCCCGGCAGCGGCCACCGCGAGCGCGGCCCGCACCGTCGCCTCGGCGAGGTCGGCGAGCTCGGTGGCGATCACCGCGACGTCGGAGCGACCGGCCGGCCCGGCGTCGCTCAGATCCCTGGCGACGGTCCGCAGCAGGCAGCGACGGTAGACCAGCCGCAGGTCAGCGATGACGTCCGGCTCGGACCCCCGAGCCTTCACCCCGCCGCTGCCCCAGGTTTCCCCGGCGTCGGTCGGTGCGCCAACGGCGTCGAGAAGAATCTTCCGGAGGCGCTCCGGAGAGGGCGAGGAAGGCTCCCACACGCCGGTCACCAGTGCCTGCCACTCGTCCGGGAACGCGCACAGGTGGTCACCGAGCGCGGCGGACGCGCCGAGCACCCCCAGCAGCCGGCGCCGGAACCCGAGGTCCGACCGGAGCGCCGTGGCCAGCGCGGTCGGCTCCTTCTGGGCGGCGTCGAGCCGGTGCAGCGTCAGTACCGCCAGGTCCGGGTCGGCGGCACCGGCCACGGCGGTGATCAGCGTTTCGCCGTCCGGACCGGCCGGTGTGGACGTTGCCGGGCTCCACCAGCCCAGCCCGTCGGGGCCGAGCAGCTCCGCCGCGCGGCCGGGGTCGCGGAATCCGAGCCGCGCCAGCCGGCTCGTGCCGACCGGAAGAGGGCGGGTCATGCGGCGTCCTCCGGAGTGCGCGTCGCAGAGAGCTCCAGCGACCGAGGAGCGGAGCGGAGGAGGGCGCTCGGGAACACGGTCACTGATTTACCACCGGAAGCGGTATGCCCCGGCCGGAGAGACGACCGGCGGCCAGCGCCACGAACCGTTCGGCGAACGGACGCCACACCTCTTCGACGTCGTCCTCCACCGCGGCGCATCGAGCCAGCACGTCCTCGGCGTCGAGGCCGGCGCGCGCCAGCGAACCGTCGTCGCTCGCCGCCCAGGACCGCAGCATCGCGACGTCGCACTCGATGTGGAACTGGATGCCCCACACCCGGTCGCCGAGCCGGAACGCCTGATTCGGCACTCGGGGCGAGGAGGCGAGGAGGACGGCTCCCGGCGGCAGCGCGGTGATCTCGTCGACGTGCCACTGGTACACGTCCGGGGTGAACGGCAGCATCGCGAAGAGCGGATCGGTCTCCGCGACGTCGCGCTTCGCCACCAGGAAGGCCCCGATCTCCGGACCGCTGCTCGCCGGCTCCACCCGGCCACCGAGCGCACCGGCGAGCAGCTGACCCCCGAGGCAGACCCCGAGCGTCGCCACCCGGGTGGCGACCGCTTCGCGCAGCAGCGCGCGCAGCCGCGGGAACCAGGGTGACGCCGGTTCGCCGTCGACGTCGTAGGCGGGCTGCGCGCCACCGAGCACGACCAAGCCGCGGTAGCCGGTCAGGTCGTCCGGCAGCGGCTCGCCGTCGTGCGCCCGGACGACGTGGAGATCCGCACCGGCGTCGGTGAGCCAGTCTCCCAACCGGCGGGCGTCGTCCTCGGCGTCGTTCTGGACGACCAGCAGTCGTGGGTTGCTCACCATTGCAGGCTATCGAGTGTGCGCGCGACGCTTACCCGCCCACCGCAACCAACGACGGCCGGGCGGTGACACCGCCCGACCGTGCCCGACCCGCTCAGAGGAACGGCAGGTAACGACGCCGTTCGTAGGCGGTCACCTGGCGGCGGTAGTCGTCCCACTCGGTGCGCTTGTTCCGCAGGAAGAAGTCGAAGATCTGCTCGCCGAGCGTCTCCGCGACCAGCTCGCTCTTCTCCATGTAGCCGAGCGCCTCGGAGAGGTCGTGCGGCAGGTCCTGGTAGCCCAGCGCGCGCCGCTCCTCGGGCGAGAGCGACCACACGTCGTCCTCGGCGCCGGGCGGGAGCTCGTAGCCCTCTTCGATGCCCTTGAGGCCGGCCGCCAGCAGCACTGCGAACGTCAGGTACGGGTTGCAGGCCGCGTCGACCGACCGGATCTCCACCCGGGCCGAGTGCGGCTTGCCGTAGCGGGGCACCCGGACCAGCGCCGACCGGTTGAGATGACCCCAGCAGACCGAGCTCGGCGCCTCGTTGACCGCGTTCGGCTGCGGAGCGCCGAAGAGCCGCTTGTACGAGTTCACCCACTGGTTGGTGACCGCGGTGTACTCCCGGGCGTGGAACAGCATGCCCGCGATGAAGGCCTTGGCGGTCTTCGACAGCGTCATCGGGTCGCCCGGGTCGTGGAACGCGTTGCGCTCGCCCTCGAACAGCGACAGGTGGGTGTGCATGCCGTTACCGGCCAGGTCGGTGAAGGGCTTCGGCATGAACGTCGCGGAGACGCCCTGGAAGAGCGCGACCTCCTTGATGACGTGCCGGAACGTCATGATGTTGTCGGCGGTGGCCAGCGCGTCGGCGTAGCGGAGGTCGATCTCCTGCTGGCCGGGCGCGGTCTCGTGGTGGCTGAACTCCACCGAGATGCCGATCCGCTCCAGCGCCAGCACGGCCTGGCGGCGGAAGTCCCGCGCGGTCGCGTGGGTGGTGTGGTCGAAGTACCCGCCGGAGTCCACCGGGGTGGGCCGCCTGCCGTCGGTCGGGTGGTCGGCGAGCAGGAAGAACTCGATCTCGGGGTGCGTGTAGAACGTGAACCCCTTATCGGCGGCCTTCCGCAGGGCCCGGCGCAGGACGTGCCGCGGGTCGGCCCAGGACGGCGACCCGTCGGGCATCTGGATGTCGCAGAACATCCGCGCGCTCTCACCGGATCCGGCGCCCTCGAACGGGAAGACCTGGAACGTCGACGGGTCGGGCATCGCGACCATGTCGGCCTCGTAGACCCGGGTGAAACCCTCGATCGCCGACCCGTCGAAGCCGATGCCCTCTTCGAACGCGGCTTCCAGCTCGGCCGGCGCGACCGACACGCTCTTGAGCGTCCCGAGCACATCGGTGAACCACAGCCGGACGAAGCGAATGTCTCGCTCTTCCAGCGTGCGCAGCACAAAATCCTGCTGACGGTCCACGATGCCTTCCCCTCCAGTTGGTGCACGAAGCGTGGCCCGGAGTCTTCCGGGGCGGTGTTACGGCGACGTTACGGGCTTGGGGCACCCTGTGGGGAATCGCCGGTTGTGGCCCCGGATTGACGCCCTCATCACATCCGACCCGATCAACTTTCATCCTATTCGGCGAGTTCCTGCACAGGCGAGCTATACCACTTGCACAAAAACGGGCGAAGCGCTCACCGCGGACGTTACCCACCAGTAGCGTCGCGGCTGTCCGTCGTCGTCCTCGGGAGCTCGTGTGTCTCAGCAGGCCAACCCTCCGTCGCCCCTCCGCATGCGCCCGGCCCCGCCGGGGCCGTCCGGCCCAGCCACCCTGATCGGTGGACTCGCGCTGGTGGGCGCGTTACTCCTCGGCACGGCCGGGTGTTCGTCGTCGGACGACGCTCCGCGAGCCAGCAGCGCCAGCACCGCGGTTCCCACCACCGCACCCGCCGCCACACCGTCCACCGACCCGACCGGGACGCGCACCGCCAGCCCGGCCTCGACCGGCAGTCCGGTACGAGGCGGCAGTGACTCCAAGGCGGTGTGCACCCGCGTGGTGAAGATCGTCCAGGACGCCGGCCGCCAGGCGATCGCCGCGCTCACCCCGGCGCTGCAAACCGGTGACCAGGCGAAACTCAACGCGGCGCAGACCAAGGCGCAGGGGTACTACCGGCAGGCAGCCGCGGACCTCCGGGCCGAGGCCGACACCGCCGCCGACGCCGCGCTCGCCGCCGATATCCGGGCCGCGGCGGCCCACTACGACCAGGCGTCGCGCAGCGCTTCGCTGAGTGGCGACGACAAAGCGCTGAGCAAGCTCACCGAGCGCTGCGCGTAAGGCGGGGGAAGCGGGTAATCCTACTGCCGGGTCCGCGGAGCGCTGTGCGTTCCGGCGACGCAGAGGTCGCCCGAACGCGCACCGCTCCCTACAGCGCGGGCCCGACGAATCCGAGCCTCCACAGGGGTGACGAACCCCACGCCCGCAGTGGCCGCTCCGGTGCGACGATGGGGCCGTACCCGGGGACCCGCGCACGCGGGCCTCGAGGAGGAAAGGGGACGATGATGTCCGAAGAGACGTCTCTGTACGGGGGTCCGGCGCAGCGCCGGGTCCGCGCCCGTGACCTGGTCGCCGCCAAGGAGCGCGGTGAGCGGTGGGCGATGCTCACGTCCTACGACCAGTACACCGCCGCCCTGTTCGATCGGGTGGGCATCCCGGTGCTGCTGGTCGGCGACTCCGCGTCGAACAACGTGTTCGGCAACGAGACCTCGCTGCCGGTGACCGTCGACGAGCTGATCCCGCTGGTCCGCGCGGTGAGCGGCGCCGCGAAGCGCGCGATGGTGGTGGCCGACTTCCCGTTCGGCTCGTTCGAGTCCGGTCCGGCGCAGGCGCTGGCCACCGGAGCGCGGTTCCTCAAGGAGGGACGTGCGCACGCGGTCAAGCTGGAGGGCGGTGCGCGGGTCGCACCGCAGGTGGACGCGCTGACCGGCGCGGGCATCCCGGTGTTCGCCCACGTCGGCTTCACGCCGCAGCACGAGAACCTGCTCTCCGGCTACCGCGTCCAGGGCCGCGGCGACGACGCCGACCGGATCGTCGAGGACGCGGTGACGCTGGCCGACGCCGGCGCGATCGCGGTGGTGCTGGAGATGGTGACGTCCGACGTCGCCAAGCGCGTCACGGATGCCGTCCGGATTCCCACGATCGGCATCGGCGCCGGTCCCTACACCGACGCCCAGGTGCTGGTCTGGCAGGACATGGCCGGCCTACGCACCGGCCGGCTCCCCCGCTTCGTCAAGCAGTACGCGGATCTCGACGCGATCCTCGACGACGCGGCGCGCCGATTCGCCGAGGACGTCCGGGCCGGATCGTTCCCCGCGGAAGAGCACACCTTCCACTGAGTTCGTGCACGCGGCGGTCAGCGGTGGTGGCGATGGCCACCACCGCGGCCGCCGAACAGGAAAATGCCGATCAGCAGCAGCGGCCAGAACGCGAACACACCCCGGCTCGCCGCCGCCAGCGCGGTCCCGACCAGTAGCACCGCGATGACGACCAGCGCCACCCCCACCAACCGGTCGGACTCGTCGCGCCGCCGGGCGACCGCCGCCGCCGACGGATGGGCGACCGCGGCCGACGGGTTGTGCAGCGGCAGTACCTCGTCCAGCGGCACCGGCAGGTCGGCCAGTAACGGACGCAGGTCGGCGACCGTCCGTGCGGCGTAGGCCGCATCGACGCGCTGGTCGTACTCCTCGATCGTCAGGCGGCCGTCGGTGGTGTGCTGCCGCAACAGGTCCGCCACCCGCTGGCGGTCACCGTCGGACGCTCGCACCGGCGGGCGGTCGGGCTCGGAGCCGTGCTGGGCCATGCTGCCTCCCGAGGTACTCCACGAACCCGTTTCCACCTCCGGTCTGCACTCACGTCAAGCGACTTGAGCAGACCTCGGTCCAAACGAGTCCGCTCTCGACGGTACCTCGGGGCCTCGACCGTTCAGTCGTTCCAGCGTCGATCTTCGGCGTCCGCGGCCTGGTTGCGTGCCGCGACGGTGTCGAGTGCCTTCTCCGCGGCGGCCCGGGTCGGGTACGGACCGAGCCGGTCAACGGCCTTGCCCTTGTCCTCGTCCGTCTCGACGCGCTTGTGCTTGAGGTTCCACCAGTACCGGGTCTCTTCAGCCACGACGATCACCTGCCTCTCTCAGACTGCACGTGCCCGCCGCCCGATTCTCACAAACGACGACCCGCGGCGCGGACGATCAGCGGCGGCGCGCCGCGCGGGACGAACAGCGGTGGCGCGCGGCCGGGCGTCGGCGCGCAGGACGGCGTCGGCCTAAGGGACCGGCACCGAACCGCCGGCGCGCGCCAACGCGGCGGCGCGTTCGCCCGCCACCACCGCGGCGGCCTCGTCGCCGAGGGCGCGGGCCAGCTCGGCCTGCTTGAGCCAGTTGTACGGGCTGCACGGCCGGACGTTCAGCCGCTCGCTGACCAACGCCCGCGCCAACGGGAGGCGCCCGGCCCGCAGGGCCGCCTCGACCAGGGTCTTGTAGACCGCGTCCCGCTGCGCGTGGCTGCCGCCGAACTCGTTGACGTAACCCCGGATCGGGTACAGCAGGTCGACGACGGCCTCGTACTCGCCGCGGCCGAACGCGACCAGCGCCTGGCAGACCGGCAGGCCCACCCGGGCGGTCATCGCCTGGTTGGTGACGCCGGGACGGTCGGTGCGCAGCCACTCGACCCGGTCGGCGATCAGGGCGTCGGCGAGATCGAACCGGCCCGCGCCGACGTAGGCCATGACCGCGTGGGCGTCGTTGAACGCGTAGTGGGGCTCGGCGGCGCGCTGCTGCCAGCTGTCCACCAGCGCCGTGAAGCGCTCCGGCTGGGGGTCGCCGGCCAGCTCGAAGCGCCAGAGCAGCGCGGCGGCGTCCAGCAGTTCCAGCGCCACTCCGGACGCGAACGGGCCGTGCAGCACCGTGTCGTAGATCTCCAGCGCACGCTTCCGGTCGCCGGCCTCGATCGCGTAGAGCCCGTAGTGCCACCAGTTGTGGACGTTGAAGAACGTGCCGGTCGACCAGTCGTCCAGACGAGCGTCGAGGTAGCTAATGCCTTCGCCGAACCGCCCCTGCATCTCGTAGGTGTGCACGACCGCGTGGATTCCCCACACGTCCCGGTGGTTCCGCTCGACGGCTTCCCGGCCGATGTCCTCGGACCGGTCGTAGTGACCGGCCTCTTCGAGACCGAACGCGTACATGCCGAGGACGTTCGGGTAGTGGCGATCGTCCGGGTGCCACGACGTCAGCGCGGCACCGATGCGGTCGCGCAGGCTCGTGGCGTTGCCGGTGAAGAAGTCGATCTGGTGGCCGACGGCGAGCGCGAGCGCGTCCCGGGGGTACTCGATCGTCAGGTCGGCGAGGATGCGACCGGCGCCGTGGTAGTCGCCCGCAGCCAGTGTTCCGACCGCTTTGAGGTGGGCCTGCTCGCGGGGCAGGACCTCTCCTGGTTCGTACTCGGCGAGGTAGGCCCTGGTCGCCACCGCGTCGTCGAAGTCGGTGGTGAGCAGGCCGAGGTAACCACGGAGCGCGACCGCCATCGGGAACGTCGGGTCCTCCGCGAGCGCGGCGTCGGACTCGGCGACCACCTCGGCGCGGAAGTGCAGCAGCTCGTCGACTGCGCGGTCGTAGTGGTCGAGCGCGGCCGGATTCGCTGCGGTCGTCCGCAGACCGTGTTGATCGACACCCATGATTCCCACCTTACTGGTAGGGATTGGCTTTCACTCCGCTACATCGTGACCGGCCGTCCGGAGAAGGGCGACCGCCTTCTCCGCGTGCGACGCCGGAACCAGCACCAGGTCGGCGGCGTAGGTGGACGCGGCGAAGATCGGCAGGTCCGCTTCGCTCAGCGGAGTGATGATCGAGAGCAGCATTCCCGGGACGTCGAGCTCGTGGGCGTCCTGCCCCTGGAAGGCGCGCCAGCCGTCGTCCCCGTCGGTCACGGTGCGGATGACGGTCAGACCATCCGGTCCGCGGACCAGCGCGATCCAGTCGGCCGTGCCGACGACGTCCTCGGTGTCGTGCCGCTCGATCGCGAAAGTTTCCGGGCGGAGGGTCAGGTGCTGGGGTACGAAGGTCACCATAATTCGAGCCTAGGGTTGTTTGCCGGACCGCGCCGTGCGGCCGGGCGTGCAGTGGCCGGTATCCCACGCCCACGCCGCGATCGCGACGCGGTTGTCGACGCCGAGCTTCTGCTGGATGTTGGCGAGGTGCGTCTTGACCGTGCCCGCCGTGATGTAGAGCGCAGCGCCGATCTCGGCGTTCGTCTTGCCCTCCGCGACCAGCGCGACGATGTCCAGCTCGCGGTCGGTGAGCGGGTGCTGCGCGGGGCGCGGCGTCGCCAGCTCGCGGAGCAGCCGGACGGTGACCTCCGGACTGATCAGCGCGTCCCCGGCCGCGGCCGCGCGGACCGCTTCGACCAGGAGCGGAGCGCCGGAGTGCTTGAGCAGGAAGCCGCAGGCCCCGTTGCGGAGTGCGGTGTGCACGTACGCGTCCAGGTCGTAGGTGGTCACCACCACGACGCGGGTGCCCGGCTCGGTCTCGGCCAGTACCCGGGTCAGCTCCAGACCGTTCATCCCCGGCATCCGGATGTCGACGAGCGCGACGTCCGGGTGGAGTTGCCCGGCCAGCGTGAGGGCCGCGTTGCCGTCAGCCGCCTCACCGACCACCCGGACGTCCGGCGCCGCGCCGAGGATCGTCCGGAAGCTGAACCGCACGGCCTCCTGGTCGTCCGCGATCAGTACCCGGATCGTCATGGCAGCTCAGCCCGCACTTCCCAGTGGTCGCCGACCGGTCCGGCGGTGAACGTACCGCCGGCGGCGTGCACCTGGTCGGCCAGCCCTTGCAGGCCGTAACGAAGACCCGGGGCGTCGGGGCCGGCCGTTCCCGGCAGCGGGTTGGTGACCGTCAGGACGATATCCCCCTGCGCACGTCCGAGGCGCACCACCGCACTCCCCGGGGCGTGCTTCGCCACGTTCGTCAGCGCCTCGGCGACGACCCGCCGCAGCACCGGCCCGACGTCCTCCAGCCCGTCGCCGATCTCGAACCGCGCGTCCGGATGGCGCGTTCTCAGCTCCCGCAGACTCATCGGCTCCGGCTCGACCTCCCGCTCCTGCTCCTGCTCGCGTAACACCTGGATCGACCGCTGCATCGACTCCAGCGCGCGCGCCCCGTCGGTCTCGATCCGGTCCAGCACCGCTCCCACCTCACCGGCCCGGTCGCCCAGCAGTACGCGCGCGGCCTGCGCCTGCAGCACCATCGCACTCACGTCGTGCGCCACGTGGTCGTGCAGGTCGGCGGCGAGCCGCACCCGCTGCGCGCGACGCGCGTCCCGCACCGCTGCGGCGCGTCGACCGTCCAGTAGCCGCAGGTAGACGCCCGCTCCCGCGCCGACCAGACCGGCCAGCGACCAGAACACGCAGGCGCCGACGGCCTCCCAGCCCCGCAGCACCGGCGCGCCCGTCGTCAGCAGGACCAGCGTCGACTCCGCGAGCACCGCCGCGGGTCCGATCGTCGCGGCCTGGATCGGGGGCACCCACCGGCAGAGCAGCGCGAGCAGCACCATCAGCACCGCGGTCAACAGCAGTGACCAGATCCCGCCGCCTGCGGTCGGCCGCGCGAACCACGCACCGGCACCGACCAGCGTCGCGGCCGTGACCAGCCCGGTGGCACCCGCGATCCAGCGTCGACCGATCGGCCACGTCCCGATCAGGCCGGCGAGAACCAGCACGCCGAGCACCGTGGGGATCGCGTAGGCCGGGCGCGGATTCGGCTCGCGCGCCACGGCCAGCGCGAGGACCGCCGCCGTGCCGACGACGGTCAGGGCCTGTCTCATCCGTCCACGATAGAAGCGGCGGGTGCGGCGGCGCCTCTGCCGATCGGCAGATGGTGGGCGGCACGGCGAAGGATCCAGGCTCCTGACATGACTTCCCTCGTTCTCGCCGCCGCCTGGTGTCTCGTCTACGGAGTGTGTTGCCTCGCCTGGGCGCTCGGAGCGCCCGGCTTCCCGTTCGGTGCCGCCGATACGCGTGGCCCGGAGATGGGCAGCCTGCTCGCCACCGCCGACCCCGGACCGACCGGCGTCCTCTTCGCGACCGGTTGCGCGATCGCGCTCGTCGCCGCGGGGTCCGCGCTGCGGCGTCCCCGGCGGGCGCACGGCGTCGTCCTGCTGGTGGCGGCCGCGGTCCTGCTCGCGGTCGTGCCGGACGTCCGCCTGCTGCAGAACCTGGCCTACAGCCTGGGCGGCTACTTCGGACTCGTCGACTGGCCGGTGCTCAACCAGGCCCTATGCGTCGCCGGCGCGGGCCTACTGGCCCGGACTGGGCTCGTGCTGGTGAGATCCCCGGCGGACGGGACGCCGTCGGTGGTGGCCTCCGACGACGCAGCGCCGTCGGTTGCCGCCGGGGACGCGGTGCGGAGCGCCGCCGCGCGCTGGCGGACGATCGGCCGCTGGGCGACGCTGGTCGCGGTGCTCGCGCCACTCCCCTACGCGGCGCAGCGGGCCGCGTGGAACCTCGGCATCCCGCTCGGGGTGTCCGAGCAGTTCGTCGACGACCTGGCGGCCGACGTCGCCGCCAAGGGGCTGCACCCGCTCGCCGCCTGGGGTCTGGTCATCCCGGACGTCGTCGGCGTGCTGCTGACGCTCGGGCTGATCATGCGGTGGGGTGAGCGGATCCCGCGGTGGGTCCCGCTGCTGCGCGGCCGACGCGTGCCGGTGTCGCTCGCGGTGATCCCCGCCTCGGTCGTCGCGACGGCCGTGACCATCGCCGGCGTCGCGATCATCCGCTTCGCGGTGGCGGACGGGCAGGTGCACGCCACCGCCGCTCCGGGCCTGCTCTGGCTGCCCTGGGGTATCGCTCTCGGCGTCGCCACCTTCGCCTACGCGGAACGCCGCCGCGCCACCCGTACCAACACCCCCGCCGCCCGCTGACCCGCCACCGTCAGCCGACCGGTCGTCCCCGCCGCCCTAAGCGGAGACGACCGGTCCGCCGTCCCAGCTCCGGCCCTCACCGTTCGACCAGGTGAAGCCCCACGACGCCGACGACGATCACCGACAGGAAGAACACCCGTCCCGCGGTGAGCGCTTCCTGGAAAGCCACCGTGCCCGCGATCGCCACCCCCACGGTGCCGATGCCGACCCACACCGCGTAGCCGGTGCCCGCCGGAAGGTGTTTCAGGGCGACGGCCAGGAGAAGAAAGCTCACCAGAGCACCGGTGGTGGCGACGATGCTCGGCCCCAGCCGGGTGAAGCCGTCGGACTGCTTGAGCGCGGTGGCCCAGACGACTTCCAGGAGGCCCGCGATCACGAGAATGGTCCACGCCATCGATGCGCCCTTCGCTCCGATCATGGTCGCGGGGTCCGCGTCGGCGTCACGCGTTCGAGCCCCCGTCGACGGTGATCGCCGTGCCGGTGATGTGGCGGCCGCTACGACCCGCGAGGAAGGCCACGGCGTCGGCGATGTCGGCGGCGGCGCCGTAGCGGCCGAGCGGGATCAGCGCACGCTCGAGCTCCGCGCTCTCGCCGTCGGCCGGGTTCATGTCGGTGTCGGTCGAACCCGGATGCACGAGGTTCACGGTGATGCCCCGATCGCCCAGGTCACGAGCCAGGCCCTTGGTGAAGCCGATCAGGGCGGACTTGCTCATCGAGTACAGCGCCATGCCCGGGTAGGGCACTCGCTCGGCGAGGCTGCTGCCGATCGAGATGATCCGGCCGCCGCTGCTCATGTGCCGGACCGCCGCCTGGCTCGCCACGTAGACGGCGCGGGTGTGGATGCTCAGGACACGATCGACGTCCTCCAGTGAGACGTCGTCGATCACGCCCTCCGCGGCGACGCCCGCGTTGTTGACCAGGATGTCCAGCCGCCCGAACTCGGCGGTCGTCCGTTCGACCGCGGCGACGACCGCGGCGGCGTCCGTGTTGTCGGCGGCGATGGCGACCCCACGTCCTCCGTAGCCCTCGATCTGCTCGACCATCCCTTCCGCGCGGTCCTTCGCGCTGACGTACGTGATCGCGACGTCAGCCCCCAGTTCGGCCAAGCGCAGGGCGATCGCCGCGCCGATTCCCCGCCCGCCGCCGGTCACCAGAGCTGCCTTGCCTTCGAGATCGAACACGCCGCCTCATTTCTGTGTCGTCCAATACATAATTAGACTGGTCGGCGCGCTCTACCCTTGTCAAGGAATTTCATGACGGTCGACACAGAATTAGGGGGCACCCGTGGCGGGTCGGGGCAGGCCGCGCGCGTTCGACCGGACGACAGCGCTGCGCCGTGCCATGGCGGTCTTCTGGACACGCGGGTACGCCGGCGCGTCGATGACCGACCTCACCGGGGCGATGGGCATCAACTCCCCCAGCCTCTATGCGGCGTTCGGCTCGAAGGAGCAGCTGTTCCGCGAGGCCGTGACCTACTACGACGAGGTCGAGAGCGCCGCAGCGGCCGAGGCTCTGCACGCGGGGCCCACCGCCCGCGACGCCATCGCCGAAGTGTTCCGGATCAACGTCGAGGCCTACACCGACCCGGACAAGCCGCGCGGCTGCATGATCGTCCTCGCCGCCACCGCCGAGGCCGACTACAGCGAAGGCCTGCGGAGCCACGTTGCCGAGCTGCGCCGGAGCACCGAACGGGGGTTCCGGGAGCGGATCGAGCGCGGCATCAATGACGGAGACGTGCCCGCCGGCACGGACGCCGCCGCACTAGCGGCCTTCTACCACACCGTCCTGCAAGGCATGTCCCTGGAAGCACGCGACGGAGCTTCCCGTGCCGCCCTGGCCGCCGTGGCCGAGAGCGCCCTGGCTGCGTGGGACGTCCTCACGGTTCGCCGCCCGGCCGCCCCGGCGGCGGCCACGCCCCAGTAGGGCGTCTGATCGAACAGCGCGTCGATCGCGCTTCGGGTGCGCGCCTCGCTCGCCTTCATGAGGTGCGTGTAGACAGGGAGCGTGAAGCCCGGGTCAGCGTCACCGAGGTAGACGCCGAGTGCCTGGATGCGTACCCCTGCTCGGTCGGCTGTCTTTGGATGGGGCCTGGGCGCGCCGGACTACCCGGACTCGAACCGGCTCAGCCTTCGCAGGCGCTAGCGGCAATCGCTAGAGGGGGCTTTCCCATCCCCATTTGCCCGACGCGCTGTTGCCGAGGGTAGGGCCGGGGTCCCGCCTCGACTGACTGTTTCACTGCGGAGTTGCGCTGTACCAGGCGCCTGCGGCCGGGCAACGCGCCGACTCGTAGGCGACCGTCAGCGACGCGCTCCTGGCAGCGCCTAGTCGTACCAGTGCTGGAGGTAGAGCATTCGTCGGCCGCTCTCGTCGTTGAATTCGTAGGCCTCGTAGCCCTGTGAGCCCGGAGTCTCCAGGTCATACGCCTCCCATTCTTCTTCCGCCGACTCCAGCAAGGCGGCCCGCTCCTGCACCGACACCGTGCGCGTTTCACCGAACGGGAAGGAGTCGAACAACATGACGTCGGCCAGTGGCAGCAGCTTCGTTGCCTGGGAGTAGCTGAGCCCTACCCGACGCCGCAGCTGCCACATCACGCCCTCGTCGTCCGCATAGCTGCCCTCGAAGACGGGACTGGGCCGCGGTCCGTGCGAGGTTCCCGTGATCTCGACCTCGGAACGCACCTGATCCGCGATCTCAGCGAAGGTCTGATTCTTCGGTCGCCTCTTCTTCGTCATCCGCCCAGTATCGGAGCGCTCAGGTGCAGGACCCGGGTGAGGCTCCTCGCCCCGCTGAACCAGAATGGGGCGTCCAGGGGCGTCAACTGCCGACCAGTTCTGGCCAATGACGCCCGACGCCGCCCATCGTCAGCGCAGGTCGGAGGGCTGCACCTGTGGGGCAGCGGACGAGTCGGCCTGTACGCCGGGTCCTGTTGCCAGGGCGCCTTGCGGCACTGCCCTGGCCGGCGGCCATCCATCTCGGCCTGCCGTTGCCGACAGGCTCTAGCGGTCTACCCGTGGACTCGGGCGGGCAGCCCTCGAGCGTCCACGCAGAGCAGCCAGGCTGCTCCTCTTGACCTTGCTCCGGGTGGGGTTTACCGAGCCGCCCCGGTCGCCCGGGGCGCTGGTGGTCTCTTACACCACCGTTTCACCCTTACCGGGTCACCGTACGGTGCCCGGCGGTCTGTTTTCTGTGGCACTTTCCCGCGGGTCACCCCGGGTTGCCGTTAACAACCACCCTGCCCTCTGGAGCCCGGACGTTCCTCGGCAGCACCACTGGGGTACTGACGCGACCGCCCGGCCGGCTCGTCCGCCGCGGTGCCCATGTTACGCACCCTGCCCCGTACGGTGAGGCCGATGCACCTGTCACTGATCGACGTCACACTCCTGGTCGTCGCGGGCCTCGCCGCCGGCATGGTGAACGCGATCGCCGGTGGCGGGTCGCTGCTGACGTTCCCCGCGCTGATCGCCACCGGCCTGCCCGCCGTGGCCGCGAACGTGACGAACTCGCTGTCGGTGACGCCGGGGTACTGGTCGAGCGTCTGGGGTAGCCGGGCCGAGTTGGCGGGGCAAGCTAAGCGCGCGCGGTGGCTGGTTCCGCTGGCGCTGGTCGGCGGCGTCGGCGGGTGTGTCCTGCTCCTGCTGACCCCGCCGTCGGTCTTCGAGGTGGTCACGCCGTTCCTGGTGCTCAGCGCCACCGCGGTGCTGGGCTTCCAGACCAAGCTGCAGGGGCTGATCGGACATCCCGCCGACCTCTCGCCCCTGCGTCGACGGGCCACGCTCACGGTTTTGACGCTCCTGGGCGCCGCGTACGGCGGTTACTTCGGCGCGGCGCTCGGCGTCGTGCTGGTGGCCGTGCTGGCATTGGTGCTCGACGAGACGCTGCAGCGGGTCAACGCGCTGAAGAACGTCCTGTCGGCGACGGTGGGGGCCGTGACCGTCGCGGTCTACGCGATATTCGGCCCGGTCTCGTGGCTGGGTGTCGCGGTCGTGGCGCCGGCGACGGTCGCGGGCGGTTACCTCGGCGCACGTGTCGCCCGGCGGCTGTCGGCGCGGACGCTGCGCTGGACGATCGTTGTCTTCGGCACGGTGGTCGGCCTGATCCTGTTGTACCGCGCGATCTGGAGTTGACCCGGCCCTCAACGGCTCCCACGCCGGTACCGAGTCGTGGTTGTCGCCGTTTCCCGGCGCCGGCCCGGATGGTTGGCGCGCTTCCCGGGTGCCCGAACCGATGGTTGGCGCGCTTTCCGGGCGCCAGACCTCATGGCTGGCGCGCTTCCCGGGTGCCGGAACCGATGGTTGGCGCGCTTCCCGGGCGCCAGACCCCATGGCTGGCGCGCTTCCCGGGTGCCGGAACCGATGGTTGGCGCGCTTCCCGGGCGCCAGACCCCATGGCTGGCGCGCTTCCCGGGTGCCCGAACCGATGGTTGGCGCGCTTCCCGGGCGCCGGACCCCATGGTTGGCGTGCATTCCGGGTGCCGGGCGGGATGAATGTCGCGCTACCCGTGCCATGGCGCGGCATTCGCGACAACCATCTCCGACTCACCCGGAAATCGCAGCAACCATGGAGCGGAGCGCGGCGGCCCCGGGCGGTGTGACTCTGCGGGCGGCGGCCCGGGCGGTATTCACCCGCCGGGGGTCTCCACCCGGCGGTGTCCACTCGCCGGGCGGCGGGCGACACCCAGCTAGTTGTCAGCACCAGCGCCGCATCCCGCGCACTCCCCGACCCCGCGTGACAAGAACTGCCCTTATCACCCGAATCCCCTGCGAAACGGCGTAAGTCAAAGCTAGCGTCGCGGGCCCCACACCCCCTCACCGCTGAGGAGCGACATGTCAGCCCCGCGAAAACGCCGCTGGAGCGGCGTCCTCGTCCTCGCCGCACTCGTCGCGGCCGGACTCACGGCGCCCGTGCAGGCTGCCGAAACCCCGACGCTCACGCCGATCCCCGCCGACCTCGGCAAGGGCATCCAGGGACGGGTCAGCCCGACGGCGCAGGACCTGCCCGCGCTCGGGTACACCGAGGAAGAGTTCAAGGTCGAGGGCACGGCCACCAGCTACACCGCCGACGGCAACCTCGGCAGCGACGGCAAGTGGAACGTCAAGCCCGCGAGCCAAGCGCCGTACACGACCCGCGTCGTGGTCCGCCGGCCGACGAACCCCGCCAAGTTCAACGGCACGGTCGTCGTCGAGTGGGTCAACGTCAGCTTCGGCGTCGACATCCCGGTGGAGTTCGGGCAGTCCTGGGAGGAGTTCGTCCGCGAGGGCTACGCGTACGTCGGTGTCTCTGCGCAGAAGGTGGGCATCGACAAGCTCAAAAGCTACGACCCGGTCCGCTACCCCGATGTCACCACGCCCGGCGACGCGGCGTCCTACGACATCTTCTCGCAGGCAGCGAAGGCCGCCGGCCAACAGTTGAACGCCAAAAGAATGATCGCCTCCGGGCACTCGCAGTCCGCGTTACGCCTGGTCACGTACGCGAACGCGATCCAGCCCCGGGACCGGATCTTCGACGGGTTCCTGATCCACGGCCGCTCGACCGGCGCCGCCGAGATCGCCTCCGGCCAGTCGACGCCGCTGATCTCGAACATCCGCGATGACCTCGGTGTCCCGACGCTGCAGGTGCAGGCGGAGACCGACACGCTCGTGTACAGCATCAGCCGCCAGCCCGACGCGACGAACCTCCGCACCTGGGAGGTGGCGGGCACCGCGCACGGCGACGCGTACCTCACCGAGTCGCTCGACAAGGTGAACGCCCGGGAGAAGATCATCGACAACGGCAACCCGGTGCGGTGCGACAAGCCGCTCAACGCGATGCCCGCGCACTACGCCCACAACGCGGCATACCACGCGCTCGACCAGTGGATCCGGACGGGCAAGCCCGCACCGCGCGCTCCGCGCATCGAGGGCCTGGGCCCGCTGTTGAGCCGGGACGGCAACCAGAACGTGAAGGGCGGCATCCGGCTGCCCGACATCGAGGCGCCGATCGCGAGTTACGGCCCGACGAACAGCGGTGGCAACGTCCCCGGCGCATGCCTCCTGCTCGGCACGACGACCGCGTTCGACGCCGCGAAGCTCCGCAGCCTCTACCCGACGCACGCCGCCTACGTCACGCGGTACACCGCGGCGGCGGCGAAGGCACGGGACGCCGGGTTCCTGCGCCCGGCGGACTACACAGCCGCGGTCCGCGCGGCCCAGGCCCGCCCCGTCCCACCTGCCTGAAAAGGGGTCCGCGCGGCCCAGGCCCGCCCCGTCCCACCTGCCTGAAAAGAGGTCCGCGCGGCCCGAGCCCGCCCCGTCCCACCAGCCTGAAAGAGGTCCGCGCGGCCCGAGCCTGCCCCGTCCCACCAGCCTGAAAAGGAGCGATGATGCGGGAACCGTCAGCACGGGTAGACCCGCAGTAGGCCGGGTGGCCCGCCGACCGGGACGGCGGGCCACCCGGCTGCTCCATCACGTGGCCGACGGCCGCCCGTCCCCGACGAGCTCCGGGATGTCGCGCACCTTCGGGTCGCCCTGCTCCGCGGTGTAGTCCGACGGCTTCGTGACGTCCTCGCCGTCCGCGACCTTGCCCGCCCGCAGGCCCCACGTCACCAGCGCCACCACGATCAGGTTCAGCGCCACCGACAGGAAGCCGGCGTAGATCGTCCACTTGGTGTCCACGCCCAGCTCGGAGAGTTTGAAGGCCGAGCCGCCGAAGTGCTTCCGGTCGGTCGCCGGGTTCGGGATCGTCCACAGCATCCAGAACCCGAACACCATCCCGGCGACCCACCCGGCCACCAACGCCCACTTGTGGAACCAGCGGGTGAACACCCCGAGTGCCACCGCGGGCAGCGTCTGCAGGATGATGACGCCGCCGATCAGCTGCAGGTCGATCGAGTACTGGGTGTCCAGGCCCAGCACCAGCACGACCGCGACGAACTTCACGACGAGCGACACCAGCTTGCTGACCTGTGCTTCCTCTCGCGGGGAGGCGTCGCGCCGGATGTACTCGGTGTAGATGTTCCGGGTGAACAGGTTCGCCGCCGCGATCGACATGACCGCCGCCGGCACCAGCGCCCCGATTCCGATCGCCGCGAAGGCGATACCGGCGAACCACGATGGGAACGCCCAGCCGAACAGCAGCGGCACGACCGTGTTCCGGTCGCCGGGCACCCCGGCCGCGGGGTCGGCCCCGACCGGCACGATCTCCGCCGCGATCGCCATCAGGCCCAGCAGCGCCAGCAGCCCGAGGACGAACGAGTACGCGGGCAACGCCGCCATGTTCCGCTTCACGGTGTCCCGCGAACGGGCGGCCAGCACTCCGGTCAACGAGTGCGGATAGAGGAACAGCGCCAACGCCGACCCGAACGCGAGCGTCACGTAGTTCAGCTGGTTGTTCGCGTTGAGCAACAGACCCGACCCGGCCGCCTGCGCGGCGGGTTGACTGAACTTCTCCCCCGCGGCGGCGAAGATCGCGTCCCAGCCGCCGAGCTTCGTCGGGATCACCACGATCGCGACGATGACGGTCAGGTAGATCAGCGTGTCCTTGACGAACGCGATCAGCGCCGGTGCCCGCAGGCCCGAGTTGTAGGTGTAGATGGCCAGGATCAGGAACGCGATCGTGATCGGCCACTTGCCCTCGACGCCCATCGCCTTCAGGACGGCTTCGATGCCGACCAGCTGCAGCGCGATGTACGGCATCGTCGCGACGATGCCGGTGATCGCGACCAGCAGTGCCATCGTCGACGACCCGAACCGGGCGCGGACGAAGTCGGCGGGCGTCACGAACCCGTGCACGTGCGACACCGACCAGAGCCGCACCAGCGGAATCAGCACCAGCGGATAGAGCACGACCGTGTACGGCAACGCGAAAAAGCCCATCGCGCCGGCGCCGAACATCAGCGCGGGCACGGCGACGAACGTGTACGCCGTGTAGAGGTCACCGCCGAGCAGGAACCAGGTGATCCAGCCGCCGAAGTTCCGCCCGCCGAGACCCCACTCGTCGAGGTGCTCCATGGTGTCCGGCCGGCGCCAGCGCGAGGCCACGAACCCCAGAACGCTGACGAACGCGAACAGCACGATGAAGATCGTCAGCTCGGTGACTTGGACTTCCATGGGTCACCGCCCCCGCGTCTGTCGGTAGACGACCAGCGTGATGGCGACGCTGAGCACGACGAACAGCAGCTGGAGCCAGTAGAAACGCGGGATACCCCAGATCGTCGGATCCGTATGGTTGTAGAGCATCGGCAGCAGCGGTACGACGATCGGCACGAGCAGCAACCAGTACCAGTGGTTGCGATCGGACCGAGCCGGCGGTTCCGAAGGAGGCGTCGGCGTCTCCTCGGTAGCGGACATAGCGGTCTCCTTACACCGAGTCGCAGTGGTGCAGGTCACAAGACACTAGCCCGCAAATGCCCCACCGGGAACCGATACCGCGCCCAGCGGTCCCGCCTGCGCGCCCGGCGGTCGACTACCCCGCGAGATGGTGCGCGTCGTTCACCAGGCGCACGTTCGCCGGGCCGTCCGCGTACCAGTCCACCTCGGAGACCCCGGTGACGTCGAGCTGCAATCGGTAGAGCATGCTCGGCGGCGCCTCCAGCGCCAGGCGCAGCAACGTCTTCAACGGCGTGACGTGCGAGACCACGACGAGCGTCTGCCCGGCGTACTCGGCGAGCAACCGCTCCCGCCATGCGTTCACCCGCTCGGCGACCTGCGCGAAGCTCTCCCCGCCCGGGGGAGCCACGTCCGGCGAGGCCAGCCAGGCGTCCAGCGCGGCCGGATCGGCCCGCCGCGCCTCGCTGAACGTCAGCCCTTCCCAGGCGCCGAAGTCGGCCTCGACCAGGTCGTCGTCGGTAACCAGGTCGACGTCGGCGGCCTTCGCGATCAACTCGGCGGTGTGCCGGGCGCGCCGCAGCGGCGAGCTGATGACCAGATCGATACCCGGTCGCGCACCGAGCCGCGCCGCGACCCGCTCGGCCTGCGCGACACCGTCCTCCGACAGCGGCACGTCACCACGTCCGGAGAACCGCCGCTCCGGCGAGAGCAGCGACGAGGCATGCCGGACCAGCACCGTCGTGGTCGTCCGCCGTTGCGGTCCGCTGCTCCACCCCGGTACCGCGCTTTTCATCGACGCGTGCCCGGTCGCCACCGCAGGACGGTTCTGCGGCGCGTCACCACGGGACGCCTCCGCCGGTGCGGTCGCGGTCGGGTCAGTGCCACCGGCTGACGCAGCGCTCGTCGGCCCCGCGTCGGCGGCGTCGAACAGCGTCGGGGCGTCCGCGCGCCGGTCGGCGGCCTTGGCCTTGCCAGCGGCCGGAGCCGCCGCGGGCTTGGCCTTACCGGTGGCCGAAGCCGCCGCGGCTTTCTCCGCCGGCTCCGCGGCCGCCATCGCACCACCGCGCGCCGCGGTACCCGCACGCGGCGCGGCAGCCGCGTCCGTGCGCACGTCGGCCGGGGGCCCGGGGCGACCGGCCGAGCCGCCGCCGGCGACGAGGTCACGAACGACGTCCTCGCCGTCCATCGCCCTGTTGGCCAACGCGTCCGCGGCCTTGTTCTCCGCCCGCGGGATCCAGCTGAGCGTCGTCGCCTCGAACGAGCCCAGCAACTCGGTGGCCCGACTCACCAGCGGTCGCAGGTGCGGCTGCTTGACCTGCCACCGCCCCGAGCACTGCTCGATGACCAGTTTGGAGTCCATCCGGACATCGACCCGGCGGGCGCCGACCGCCTGGGCGGCCTCCAGCCCGGCGATCAGCCCCGAGTACTCCGCGACGTTGTTCGTCGTGATCCCGAGCCCTTTGGCCCGCTCGGCGAGCACCGCGCCGGTCTCCGGATCGAGGACGACCGCGCCGTATCCGGCGTTGCCGGGGTTGCCGCGCGATCCACCGTCGGCCTCCACCACGACGTGGTCGAAGCTCACAGGCCGGACTCCGCTGTGCGCACCAGAATGCGGCGGCACTCCTCGCAGCGCAGGACTTCGTCCTCGTCGGCGGCCATGGCCTCCTGCAGCGCGGTGCCGTACAGCTCGATCCGGCAGCCACCGCAGCGGCGGGCCCGGAGCGCCGCGGCGCCGATGCCACCGCTGGAGGCCCGCAGCTTCTCGTAGAGCGCACGGAGGTCGTCCGGGATCGCGGCCGACAGCGGCTCACGCTCGGCCGTGCGGGCGGCGACGTCGGCGTCGATCTGGGTCTCCAGCGTGTCCCGGCGCAGTTCCAGCTCGGCGAGGGCCTCGGTCGCCGCGTCGAAGCGGGACTGCACCTCCGACCGGGCAGCATCGGCGGTCTCCCGCTCCTCCATCAGCGCCAGCTCGTCGTCCTCCAACGACGACTGACGCGAGGCCAGCGTCTCGACCTCGTGCTGCAGCCGCTCCAGCTCCTTCGCCGCGACCGCCCCGGAGTCCATCCGCTGCCGGTCACGGTCCGCCTTCGCCCGCACCTGCTCGACCTCGTTCTCCAGCTTCCGGATCTTCGTGTCGAGCGATTCCACCACCGATTCGGCACCGGACAGCTCGTCGCGGAGCGCGGCCAGCGCGGCGGCGGTCTTCTCGATCTCGGCGTGCTCGGCCAGCGTGCGCTTCCGGTGGGCGAGCTGGTCGATCGAGAGGTCCACCGCCTGCAGGTCGAGTAGGCGGAGCTGGTCTGCGGCGGATGCCTTCACGGTTCTCCTTCTCACCTAGTGGGCGGAGTGGATGCGCCGAGCGGCTCAGGACGACGACCGGGCTGGCACCACCGCACGCGTCCACGGGTCGGTGACGAGGTCGGATACGAGGACCTCCACCGTAGCGGGCGCCAGCCTTTCGGTGAGCGCGGCGGCGGCCTGCTCCAGCCACGGTTGCTCGGTGGCCCAGTGTGCGGCGTCGAGCAGCGCGGGACCGCCCGCCTCGGAGTGCTCGGAGGCCGGGTGGTGGCGCAGGTCGGCGGTGAGGAACGCGTCGACGCCCGCCTGCGTGGCGTCCCCCAGGTAGCTGTCACCGGCACCACCGCTGACGGCCACCGTCCGTACGAGGCGATCGGGGTCGCCGGTGTAGCGGATGCCGCCGGGCGTGGCAGGCAGTGCCGCGGCGGCCAGCTCGGCGAGGCGGGCGAGCCGCAGCGGCGTCGGGAGCGTGCCGATCCGGCCGATGCCGTAGATCGGCTGCTTCGGTACCGGACGCAGCGGGCGCAGGTCCCGGAGATCGAGCCGGGCGGCGAGCGCGTCGGAGACGCCGGGGCTGGCCGAGTCGGCGTTGGTGTGGGCGACGAACAGCCCGGCACCGGCACGGATCAGCCGATGCAGCGTGCGGCCCTTCGGCGTGGTGGTGGGGATCGCGGTCACGCCGCGCAGCAGCAGCGGGTGGTGGGCGACGACGAGGTCGGCGCCCCAGGTGAGCGCTTCGTCCACGGTGTCGGCGACGACGTCGACGCAGAAGTACACCTTGCGCACGTCCGTCGAGGGATCACCGCACACCAGGCCCACCGCGTCCCAGCTCTCGGCCAAGTGCGGCGGGTACAGCTCGTCGAACACCTTGGCGATTCTCGCGATCGTGACCACGTCAGCAGGCTAAGCCACCGCCAGCGCGGCCCGGATCGCGGCGGCCGGGTCGCCGGCGTGGTAGATCCGTTCGCTCGGCTCGATGCCGTCGAGGAACTCCTGGTAGCGCACGGCGTAGGCGAGGTGCGCCAGCGGCTCGGCGATCCGCAGCGCGTCGCCGGGGCGCGACCCGGGGACGGCGGCGCGCCACGCCTCGACCCAGGTCTTCGCCGCGGTCCCGCGCCGCCCCGACGGCAGGTAGTCGATCGCCCGGAGGCCGTCCTGCACGGGGTTGCCCCAGTAGGCGTCCGCGTAGTCGATCACCGTCGGCGGGCCGTCCGGGGTGCCGCGCCAGTTACCCGGGTGGAAGTCGCCGTGCACGAACGTGTCCGGGAGACCGCACTCGTCCAGCGCCGCCCAGCGCTCGTTCAGCACACGGGCCTCGGCCCGCTCGGCCGCGCTGAGCTCCGCCGCGGCCGGGCCGTCGATCAGCGCGGCGACCTGTTCGGCGAGCACCGTCGGCGTCCGGGATCGGAGGGGCGACGAGCTTTCGGCGTCATCCGCCGCGGGATAAGGCCGAAAAGTCGTCGCCACCGTGGCCTGGGCGGTCACGAAGCGGGCGATCGTGCTCACGACCTGGGCCTCGGACGCGTTCCACAGGTCCTCGCCGGGGACGTCGCCCAGCAGCAGCCGCCCGGGCGCGGACGCCAGGACCTGCGGCACCAGGCCGGGGTCGACCGCGCCGAGCGTCCGGATGGCGCTCGCCTCGTCGGCGGCGAACGGTGGGGTGGCCTTGAGCCAGGCCGCGCCGTCCGCGGTCGGGAGGCGGAACAGCGCGGCCAGGTTCCACGTCTTGTGCTGCCGCGGACGTCCGGTCAGCGGCACCGCGTCCGCCGCCCAGGCGAGCAGTTCGCGGACGCCGGACGCGGTCGCCCACGGAAGCCTCAGCGGCTGAACATCCGGGCGGAATTCCACCGGCCGCAGCGGCGACCCCGGCCGGGCCGAGGCCTCGACGTGGTAGGTGACGTGCCCGCCGCGGGCACCCTCGCCGCCGGAGACGGTGAGCAGCCGCAGAACGACGACCGGCACGCCGAGCGCCGCTTCGACGGCGTCGACCACCGGCCACGCCTCCGCCCACCACGGGACGTCGACCGGGAAGGGCCCGACCTCCCCGCAACACTCGTCCCCGAGCGTCACCACCGCACTCACCGTCCGCCGCACCGGACCGCCCGGATCGAGCGCCGCCGAGGTCACCCGATCAGATGCTGCTCGAGGAACACACCGACCGCGCGGACGTACACGACCTTGCTGGCCTTGTTCAGGATCACGTGGCCCTCGTCGTCGAACCGCAGGTACTGCACCGGGTGGTTGCGTGCCTCCAGCGCCGCCACCACCTGCTCGGCCTCGTAGAGCGGCACGTTCGTGTCGTTGGCGCCGTGCGCGACGAGCAGCGGGGCGGTCACCCGGTCGATGCGGTGGATCGGCGAGAGGTCGTGCAGCAGTTCGCGGTCCTCGTCCGGGTGGCCGTACTTGCTGATCGCGGCGGCGGCGACCCACGGCTCGGTGCGCTCGTAGAACGTCTGCAGATCGGCCATTCCGCAGGTGTCGACGCCGACCGCGAACAGCTCCGGGAACTGGGTCAGCGCCACCAGCGTGAGGTAACCACCGTACGAGCGACCGAACACCCCGAGCCGCGCCGGATCGGCCAGCCCTGCGTCGATGACGTACCGCGCCGCAGACCGGACGTCCTCGATGCCGTCGTACCGCTTGGTGCCGTTGTCGGCGTTGACGAACGCCCGGCCGAACCCCGACGAGCCGCGGACGTTGGGCGCGAACACCGAGATCCCGCGGGAGACGATCTCCCGGAAGAGCGGGTTCCAGTACGGCCGCTCCTGCGCCTCCGGCCCGCCGTGGAAGTGCAGCACCAGCGGCCCGGCGCCGGACGTCCCGGCGCCGGGGTACAGCCACCCGGTCAGCTCCAGGCCGTCGTGCGCGGTGAACCGGTGCAGCTCCGGGACGATCGACGCGGCCGGCAGCGGCGGCGGGTACGTCACCGGCTTGGCCGCACCGCTCGCCACCTCCACCACCCAGATCGTCGGGGGCAGCGACGGGCCCTCGGCGGTCAGGGCCAGCGTCGCTCCGTCCCGGGACAGGTCGAGGTCACCCACCACGTCACCGGGCAGATCGGTCAGTTCCCGCTCCTCGCCGGTCCGCAGGTCGAGCACGGAGACCGCGCTGCGGCCGCCGAGCACGTTCCAGAGCAGGGCGGCGGTGCCACCGTCCTCGCTGAGCGTGAAGTACTCCAGCTCGGCGTCGTCCCTGGCGGCCAGCACCCGGGGGTGGCCGTCGGTCCCGACCGGCACCGCGACCAGCGCGGGCAGGCGTCGCCCGACGTCCGTACGCACGTAGACGGAGGCACCGTCGGCGGCGAGCTGACCGAGATCGGTGGAGCCTTCACCGTCGGCCGGGAAGAGCCGGTGGGCGCTGTAAGCGCCACCGGGCTCGACGTCGACGACCTCCAGCCAGCGGGCGCTGCGCGGGCCGCAGCGCACCAGCGCGGTCTTCCCGTCGCGGCTCACGTCGATCGCGGCCCGCAGTTCGGCCTCGCCGACGGTCACCCGCCAGCCGGTGGACGGGTCGATCACGTGCGCGACGCTGCGCCCGGCGGAGTCCGCCTCGGCCACGGCCAGCCAGGTACCGTCCTGGCTCCAGTGGCCGAAGAACCCGTTGGTGCCGCCGAACCCGCCGACCTGGTGCAGGTCGGAGCCGTCCGACCGGATCACCCAGATCTCGGTCCGGTCGGAACCGCCGGGAGCGAGCAGCACGGCGAGCCACTCGCCCGCCGGTGACCACCGCACTTCCTCGACGGGTTCGGGTCCGGTGTCGAGCAACACCGGGTGGCCACCGTCGACGGGACTGATCCAGAGCCGAGGCTCCCCGCCCCGGTCGGACACGTATGCGATCGTGTCCCCCGCCGGCGCGAGCGTCGCGCCCCAGCTGGCCGGAGCGGCCGCGGGATCCCCCGCGTACGGCGCCGGGTCGGGCTCCGGCGAGATGGCCCAGTGCGTACCGTCGCCGGTACCCAACCCAGTGGTCATCCAACTCCCATCTTCTGCAGCCACATCTCCAGCAGGCCCAGCTGCCAGAGCGCGTTGGAGCCGAGTGTCGTACGGGTGTCGTTCGGCTTGTCGAGCAGGGCCGAGACTTGCCCACTATCGAAGATCCCGCGCTGCCGGGCGGCGTCCGACGTGAGTGCGTCGGCGACCTGCTCCAGCAGCGGCCCGGAGAGGTGCCGGATCGCCGGGACCGGGAAGTACCCCTTGGTCCGGTCGATGACCTCGTCCGGGACGACCCCGCGGGCGGCGGCCTTGAGGATGCCCTTGCCACCGGCCGCGAGCTTGAGCCGGGGCGGGCACGCCGCCGCCAGCTCCACCAACTCGTGGTCGAGGAACGGTACCCGGGCTTCCAGCCCCCACGCCATCGTCATGTTGTCGACGCGCTTCACCGGGTCGTCCACGAGCATGATCTGGCTGTCGATCCGTAAGGCCGCATCGACGGTCTCCTCGGCGCCCGGCACCGCGAAGTGAGCCTGGACGAACGCCTTGCTGACGTCGGTGGCGAGCCGCCACTCGGGCTGCAGCAGGTCGTTGAGCGCGGCGTGCGTCCGGTCGCCGAACACGCTCGCGTAGGCGTCCACCGCGTCCCGGCGGGGAACGTCGGCCAGCGGCGGGTACCAGTCGTACCCGGCGAACACCTCGTCCGCGCCCTGTCCGGACTGGACCACCTTCACGTGCTTCGAGACCTGCTCGGAGAGCAGGTAGAACGCGACGCAGTCGTGGCTGACCATGGGTTCGCTCATCGCGTTGATCGCCGCGTCGACGGCCGGGACCATGTTGCGGGTCTCGATCTTGATCTGGTGGTGATCGGTGGCGAACCGCTCGGCGATCAGGTCGGAGTAGACGAACTCGTTGCCGCTCTCCCCGCCGGCGTCCTCGAAGCCGATGCTGAACGTCTGCAGGCCGGTCTGGCCCGACTCGGCCAGCAACGCGACGACGAAGCTGGAGTCCAGGCCGCCGGAGAGCAGGACGCCCACCGGAACGTCGGCGACCATCCGGCGCTCGACGGCCAGGCGCAGCGCGGCGAGCGTGCGGTCGCGCCACTCCTCGTCGGACAGCTGCTCGGTGCGGGTGAACTCGGGCTTCCAGTAAAGGATCTCGTCGGTGGTTCCGTCCGGCTCGATCACCCGCACGGTCGCCGGGGGCAGCTTCCGCACGCCGTTGAGGATCGTCCGCGGCGCGGGGACGACCGAGTGGAACGTCATGTAGTGGTGCAGCGCGACCGGGTCCACGGAGGTGTCCAGGTCGCCGGCGGCGACCAGCGCGGGCAGCGTCGAGGCGAAGCGCAGCCGGCCGGGCACCTCGGACAGGTAGAGCGGCTTGATGCCGAGCCGGTCGCGGCCGAGCACGACCCGGCCGGTCTCCCACTCGCTGATCACGAACGCGAACATGCCGAGGAACTTCTCGACGCAGCGCGTGCCCCAGCGGTGGTACGCCTTCAGGACGACTTCGGTGTCGGAGGTGGAGAAGAACCGGTACCCGGCGCTCTTCAGCTCCTCGCGCAGCTCCTTGTAGTTGTAGATGATCCCGTTGAACACGAGTACGAGCCCGAGCTCCTCGTCGACCATCGGCTGCGTTCCCGCCTCCGACAGGTCGATGATCTGCAGTCGGCGGTGCGCCAGCGCGAGCGGGCCCTTCGACCAGTAGCCGCCGCTGTCGGGTCCACGGTTCGTGAGGCAGGGCACCATCCGGGCGACCGCGTCGACATCCGCCGCACGGCCGTCGAGGCGCAGCTCACCGCCGAATCCGCACATCGAGTCCTCCTTCTCACGCCGGAGCAGAACTCGACAGGCTCCGATTGTCGGCCGACCGAGTTACGCGGGCGTGTCTCAGTGACTCTTTTCAACCTCCGGCCAGTGTTGAGATCAAGCAACTTCAGCCGCCGCCGGTCGAAAAGAGTTCAGTTGTAACGTTCCCCGTTTGGTGTCCGCCGTTACCGGAGTTCATGCACAGCCCGACGTGGTCGTCCGCCACACCGCTGTTCGGTGCGCGGTTCCCCCTACTCAGGACCCCAAAATCCAGGTGTCCTTGGCTCCGCCGCCCCGGGAGGAGTTGACGACCAGGCTGCCTTCCGGAGCCACGCGCGTCAACGCTGCGGGCGCGACCGTCGGGTTCTCGCCCATGAACACGAACGCCCGCAGGTCGACGTGGCGCGGCGTGAGCCGGCTGCCGTCGAAGACGGGGTGGGTGGACAGGTGCATGGTCTCCTGGGCGATCCAGCGGTGCGGCGCCGCCCGGATCTGGCGGCGGACCGCGTCGATCTCCTCGTCGTTCGCGCGGGGGCCGATCAGGACCCCTTCACCGCCGTACCCGTCGACCGGCTTGACCACCAGCTGATCCAGCCGGCGCAGCACCTCGTCGCGCTGCTCCCCGTCGCCGCACAGGTAGGTGGGCACGTGCGCGAGCAGCGGCTTCTCGCCCAGGTAGTACTCGATGAAGTCCGGGACGTACGCGTAGACCGCCTTGTCGTCGCCGACGCCGTTGCCAGGCGCGTTCGCGAGCGTCACCGTGCCCGCACCGACCGCCGAGAGCAGCGGCGGGCCGAGCGGCCGTCCGTCCCCGGCGGGTGCGTGGACCAGCGTGTCCTCGTCGAGCCGCAGATAGATCACGTCGACTCGCCGCCGGGTGCCGTGCCGGTGCAGGTAGACCACCCGGTCGTCGACGACGAGGTCGGTCGTGCGGACTACCGGCACTCCCATCTCCTCGGCGAGCAGCTGGTGTTCGAACCAGGCCGAGTCGACCGGTCCCTGGCTCAACACGACGACCTGGGGGCCGGTACCGCGTCCGGACATCCGCGGCGGTGCGGCCGCTTCCAGCGTCGACCGCAGTAAGGCGGGCAGGGCCTCCACCGACCGCAACCCCGGCGGCCGCGGCAGGTCGGGCCAGATGTGGTCGGTCAACCGCCGGTTCTGCAGCGCGTACCCCAGGCCGGAGGGCACCCGCAGGTTGTCTTCGAGGACGCTCCAGTGGCCGGCGGCGTCGTGGACGAGGTCCATCCCGGCGATGTGCGCGCGGACCGGCTGGCGGATCAGCGCGGCCAGCGGCAGCAGGCCGGGCGCCCCGTCGATCACCCAGGCCGGAATGATCCCGTCGTTGACGACCTCCCGGTCGGCGTAGACGTCCTTGAGGAACGCGTCCAGCGCCCGCACCCGCTGCACCAGCCCGCGGCCGAGCGCCTCCCAGTCGTCGCCGTGGACGATGCGCGGGATCACGTCGAACGGGAACAGCCGGGCGGTGGTCTCGCCGGCCACCCGGAACGTCATCCGGTGGGAGCGCTGCTCGGCGTCCCGCTCCTTCTCCCGGTCGCGGATGCCCCCGGCGCCGAGCCGCTCCAGCAACTGCAGCATCGGTTCGTACCCGGGGATGACACCGCCGTCCTCGGCGATCACCTCGTCGCCGTCCGGGCGCGCCAGCACGTCGCCCTTCAGGTAGCCGGCGAGCAGCGCCTCCTGGCCGCCGAAACCGCCGACCGTGACGGCGCCGCCGGCCCGCGTCTCGGCCAGCAGCGCGTCGACGACGTCGGAGAGCCGGCCACGGCGGGCGAACGCGCGCCGCGCACGATCGGCGGCGCTGCCCCGGGCCAGGGCCTGGTTGGCCAGCGCGGAGACGTACTCCCAGTCGTCCGCCGCCTCCAATTGGGGCCGCAGCGAGTCGACCAGCCCGCGGACCGCCTCCGCGGCCGGTACCGGACGCGCGAACCCGGAGAGGTCGACGAGATCGCCCTCCAGGCCGGAGCGCGCCGCCCGCCACATCGCGGCCCGCTGGAGCGGTCCGCGGATGCGCGGCAACGGGTAGTTGTTGGCCACCGCGTCCCACTCGCGCCGGACCAGGGCCCGGAAGAGACCGGCCAGCAGGACGACGTCGTCGATCGCGGGGCACGCGTCGGTGACCCGCAGTTCGAGCGTGGGGACGTGGGCCGACGGCCGGACGTCGAAGTAGATCATCGCCGGGTCGGTGATCGTTCCGGACGCGATCAGCTCGGCCACCAGCGCGTCGTGGTCCTCGGCGGACTCGACCAGGCCGCTCGCGCCCGCGGTGGGCCAGCGTTGCCAGAGCAGCGACCGGATGCTCGCGTAACCGGTGTCCTCACCCATCCAGAACGGGGAGCTGGCCGAGATCGCCAGCAGCACCGGGAGGTACTGGGAGACCCGCTGGGCGACGGCGACCGCGACGTCCCGGTCGGGCATGCCGACGTGTACCTGGGCGCCGCAGATCAGTTGTTCGCGGGCGAGCAGCTGGTAGTCGTCGAGCATCCGCTCGAAGCGCGCGTTCGGGGTGACCGCCAGCTCTTCGGTGTCCACCAGCGGGACCGTGCCGGCCGCGACGACGCCCAGGCCGGCGGCGTCCGCGACCTCGCAGACCTGTCGGCGGAGCGCGACCAACTCGTCGCGCAGGCGCTCCAGGTTGGTGTGCACCTTGGTGTTCGTCTCGACCACGGAGCGGTGCAGCTCGGGCGAGAACGACGAGGTCGGCAGGTGCGCGAGGAGTTCCGGTGCGCGCGGGACCAGCTCACGGCTGTCCAGGTCGACGACGTGGAACTCCTCCTCGACGCCGAGGGTCAACGGCTCGGATGCCCGGACCGTGGCGGCGCCTCCCGCTTGTCGTGGCTCCGTCGTCACCACGGCCTCTCGCTGTTCGCCCACTACCCACCGCCTTATGCGTGCGCCGCCCGGTGGCGGCTGGACAAGCGAGCCCTGATGGTTCCCGGCTTGCGTACCCAAGCCGTGAGGTGCCGGTAAATTCCCGGCAACACATCAGTCCTCACCGTCGTCCGGTTCGTCCTACAAGTTCGGGCGCCGCCCCCATGGTGCCCCACCGGGACCAACACGAATCGCGTTCGGCTGCGGCGCAGGTCACTCGCCCTGAACCGTTCCCCTGTTCACGGACAGTCAGCACCTGTGAGAGCGATACACGTGCTAAGCACTGATTAGTTCTTTTTAGGTAGCTCGCACCCCGTGTGGAGGGAAGCTCATGGCTGTGCGGCTGATGCTGCTGGGCGCCGACGGATTCTTCGGGCAACACGTCCGGGCCCGGCTGGCCCAGGAGCCGGACGTCGTCGTCACGACCGTGGCCCGGCGCGAAGACGTCATGCCGGACCTGCAACTCGACCTCACCGAGAGCGGTGTCGCGGTGGCGCACGCGATCCGGGAGTACGCGCCGGAGATCGTGGTCAACTGCGCCGGGTCCGCGGTCGGCGAACCCGCGGCGCTGGCGGCCAACAACCTGGTGGCGGTCGCCAACACGGTGGACGCCCTGCTGACCGCCGGGCGTCCGATCCGGCTCGTGCACCTCGGCTCGGCGTCCGAGTACGGCCGCGTCCCGGCCGGCACCGCCATTCGTGAGGACGCCGCGGAGCGGCCGGTCACCGTGTACGGCCTGTCGAAGCTGGCGGCGACCCGGCTCGTCCACACCGCGGCCGCGGCCGGCCTGGACGCCGTGGCGCTCCGGGTGACCACGCCGATCGGCCCGGAAGCGCCCGCGTCCGGACTGCTGGGGCGGGTGGCGGCCCAGCTGCGCCAGGTCGCGACCGAGGGCAGCGGCGGGATCACCACCGGGCCGCTGGAGGACGTCCGCGACTACGTCGACGTGCGGGACGTGGCCGACGCCGTCGCCGCGGCGGCACTCCGACCGCACGGCCGGGCGCTGCCCGCGGTGCTCAACGTGGGCAGCGGTGTCGGGACGCCGACGCGCAGGATGGTGGAGTCGCTTCTGACGCTCGCCGGGTTCACCGGTGGCCTGCGGATGGACGGAGGCGGCGCGCACCGGGACACGTCGGTGCAGTGGCAGTGCTGCGACGTGACGGCGGCCCGCGAGTTTTTGGGGTGGGCACCTACCCGATCGCTGGAGACGTCTCTGCGCGATCTCTGGGAATCCAGCGCAACCCTGGCCCCCTGCTAAGTCCAGCCGCGCCGGCGCCGCGGTGTGCGAAGGTGGTCAGCGGGCGGGCTCGTCAGCTACTGGCGCGGCAGGTGGGGCACCGGCCCCACCACGTCACCTCGGCCTCGTCTAGCAGGAAACCGTGCGCATCGGACGGCGCCAGGCAGGGTGCCTCGCCGACCGCGCAGTCGACGTCCTCGATCCGCCCGCACTTCCGGCACACCAGGTGATGGTGGTTGTCGGCCACCCGGGCCTCGTACCGCCGCGCGCTGCCGGCCGGCTCGATCAGCCGGGCCATACCGGTGTCGACGAGGGCAGCGAGCACGTCGTAGATCGCTTGGGTCGACACCGCGCCGATCCGTGCGCGGACGGCGTCGGTGAGCTCGTCGACCGTGTGGTGGCCACCCTGCGAGAGCAGCGTGAGCACAGCCAGCCGGGGCGTAGTGACCCGGAGGCCGGCCGAACGCAGCCGCTCACGGTTCTCGTCAGTCGTCGTCACCACGAGCGCGGGTTACCAAGCTGGAACCGATCCAATCCCCGCCGCCGCCACTTTTTCCGCCGCGCGCTGGCCGAAACGATGCACACTTCCCGCCCCGATAGCGGCCGCATCCGTGCATCGCCCACGATGCCGCGCGCCACAACGTCCACACAACGGCGGTGGAGCCCGTCCAGGACGAGGCTGGGGTCCGAGTGCGCCGACGTCGTGGCCTCACCGCTCGTGCCACAAGGAGGCGCGCTCGGCCGTCAGGCTCGCACCTGGACGGGCCGTGCAGTGGGCGCAGTAGGGTTCGAACCTACGACCCCTCGCTTGTAAGGCGAGTGCTCTTCCGCTGAGCTATGCGCCCGGGTGGGACTCCTACGAGGGTAGCGGGCCGCACCCCGCCGCTCGAAACGTGCGCCCCCTCAGGACTCCAGCGCCGCGAGCGCGCTCGCGTAGTCGGTCGTCGACCGGGCAACTCCGAGTTCGGTCACGACCTTCCACCGCACCACACCCTCGGGGTCGACGAGGAAGGTCCCTCGCCGCGCGGAGCCCTTCTGCTCGTCGAAAACGCCGTAGGTCTGCGCCACCGCGCCGTGCGGCCAGAAGTCGGACAGCAGCGGGAAGTCGAACTTCTCCTGATCGGCCCAGACCCGGTGGACGAAGAACGAGTCGACGCTGATCGTCAGGACCTGCACCCGGTCGTTCTGGAATCGCGGCAGGTCGTCACGGAGCGCGCAGAGTTCACCGGAGCACACCCCAGAGAACGCCAACGGGTAGAACACGACAAGAACGCTCTTCTCGCCGCGGAACGCCGACAGCGACACCGGCTGATTGTTCTGGTCGCGCAGCGTGAAGTCCGGAGCCAGGTCACCGACCTCGACGGGCATTGGTGCGTCCTTCCTCAGCCGAAGTAATCGCCAGGAGTGACCTCAGCCACACAACCGAGGCACGAAACGGAGCGAGCGCATGGTGAAGCCCACCGGGAGCGTGGTGCAGACGCTGCCGGTGTCGGCGGACGGCCCAGGTCAGCGCTTGGAGCGCGCCGCCTTCGGTGCGACCAGTCGCGCACCGGACCAATCCTGCGCGGCGCTGATGCTCGACGTCTGCTGCAGGCCGGCGGTCGGGGCGATCTCGCTGATGTCGCTCGGCTCGACGTGCCCTGGCCGACCGGCCTTGGGCGTCAGCAGCCAGACGACTCCGTTGTCCGCGAGGGGACTCAATGCGTCCACCAGCGCTTCGAACAGATCACCGTCGTCTTCCCGCCACCAGAGCATCACGACGTCGACGACCTCGTCGGAGTCCTCGTCGACCAGATCGTCACCCACCCGGTCGGCAACGGCGTCACGCAGTTCGACGGCGCAATCGTCGTCGTAGCCGATCTCCATGACCACCATGCCCGGCTGGATGCCGAGCCGGTCGGCCGGGCTCTTGACGCCGTCGGCGTGACCCGCGGTCGCGCTCACTCTTCGGTTCCCTCCTCCTACTAATGGCGGCGCGTCGCCGCCTAGTCCGGTAGTCCACACATACATCCAGCGCAACGCAAGTGTTGGCCACGATCGACCCGGACGCGTCGCGCCCACCGGGTATTGACGGACCACCTGCGTTCCGGTCCTACCTGCCGGGCAACCCAGTCCTACCCGCAGGTCAGAGCGGTTCACACCCGCCGGGTCAGCCCGTCAGGAACGAGAACCGCACCTGACGGTCGTGGTTGTCGACATTGAGGTCGACCAGACAGAGACTTTGCCAGGTTCCCAACGCGAGCCGTCCACCGAGCACCGGCAGGGTCGCATAGGGCGGGATCAAACCGGGCATCACGTGGCTGCGGCCGTGTCCCCGACTACCGTGCCGGTGCTTCCACCGATCGTCGGCCGGCAGCAGGTCCTCCAGGGCTGCCAGGAGGTCGTCGTCGCTGCCCGCGCCGGTCTCGAGCACGGCGAGCCCGGCGGTCGCGTGCGGCACGAAGACGTGCAGCAGCCCGTCGCCGCGTTCCCGCACGAAGGCCTCGGCCTTGTCGGTGAGGTCGAGCACGACCGGCTTGGATCCGGTACGGACGGTGATGATCTCGCTGTCCACGTCCCCTATCCTGCCCGTCGCTCCCGAGTCTGCCGCGACGGGTGTGGTCAGGCGGTGACACTACCCGCCGGTAACGGTCCCCCGGCGCTAACCATCCAGGCCCCCAGGAGGCAGGATGGATCGGTAAAGCGAAAAGTGGCCTCGGCCGGTCGCCGACCGTGATCGACCGGACCTACCCACCGACGAGTGTGACGAGGATCGACGTGGCGAACTCACGCGAACGGCTCCCGGTGATCAGCGACGGGCTGCCCAGCCAGCTCCCGGACATCGATCCCGGGGAGACGTCCGAGTGGCTCGAGTCGCTGGATGCGGTGATCGACAACGCCGGCCGCCAGCGGGCCCGGTACATCATGCTGCGGCTGTTGGAGCGTGCCCGCGAGAAGCAGGTCGGGGTTCCGGCCCTGCGCAGCACCGACTACATCAACACCATCCCGCCGGAGCGGGAGCCGTGGTTCCCCGGCGACGAGCACATCGAGCGCCGGCTCCGGGCGTACATGCGATGGAACGCCGCGATCCTCGTGCACCGGGCCCAGCGTCCCGGCATCGAGGTCGGCGGACACATCTCGACGTACGCGTCGAGCGCGAGCCTGTACGAAGTGGGGTTCAACCACTTCTTCCGCGGGCACGACGACCCCGGCGGCGGTGACCAGATCTTCTTCCAGGGTCACGCGTCGCCCGGTATGTACGCCCGGGCGTACCTCGAGGGCCGGCTAACCGAGCACCAGCTCGACGGATTCCGGCAGGAGTTCTCCCACCCCGGCGGCGGCCTGTCCAGCTACCCGCACCCGCGGCTGATGCCGGAGTTCTGGGAGTTCCCCACCGTCTCGATGGGTCTGGGCCCGATCAACGCGATCTACCAGGCCCGGTTCAACCGGTACCTGCACTCGCGCGGGATCCGCGACACCAGCAAGCAGCACGTGTGGGCGTTCCTCGGCGACGGCGAGATGGACGAGCCCGAGTCGCTCGGTGCGATCGGCCTGGCCGCCCGCGAGGAGCTGGACAACCTCACGTTCGTCATCAACTGCAACCTGCAGCGACTCGACGGGCCGGTGCGCGGCAACGGCAAGGTGATCCAGGAGCTGGAGTCGTTCTTCCGCGGCGCCGGCTGGAACGTCATCAAGGTCGTCTGGGGTCGCGAGTGGGACCCGCTGCTGGCCGCCGACACCGACGGCGCGCTGGTCAACCTGATGAACACCACGCCCGACGGTGACTACCAGACCTACAAGGCCGAGTCCGGCGCGTTCGTCCGCGAACACTTTTTCGGACGCGACCCGCGCACCCGCAAGATGGTCGAGCACCTCTCGGACGACGAGATCTGGAACCTCAAGCGTGGTGGCCACGACTACCGGAAGCTCTACGCCGCCTACAAGGCCGCGACCGAGCACTCCGGCCAGCCGACCGTGATCCTCGCCAAGACGATCAAGGGCTGGACGCTCGGCAGCCACTTCGAGGCCCGCAACGCCACGCACCAGATGAAGAAGCTCACTCAGGACGACCTGAAGGAGTTCCGCGACCGGCTCTATCTGGACATCCCGGACGAGAAGCTCGACAAGTACCTGCCGCCGTACTACCGCCCCGCGGAGGACTCCGACGAGCACCAGTACCTGATGGAGCGCCGTCGCCAGCTCGGCGGGTCGCTGCCGCGGCGCGTGGACCGGTCCACGCCGCTGGCTCTCCCGGGCAAGGAGATGTACGCCCAGCTGAAGAAGGGCTCCGGCAAGCAGAAGGTCGCCACCACGATGGCCTTCGTCCGGCAGCTCAAGGACCTGATGAAGGACAAGAACATCGGGGCCCGCTTCGTACCGATCATCCCGGACGAGGCGCGGACGTTCGGCATGGACTCGCTATTCCCGACCGCCAAGATCTACTCGCCCCACGGCCAGGGCTACACCTCGGTCGACCGCGAGCTGATGCTGGCGTACAAGGAGTCGAAGCAGGGCCAGATCCTGCACGAGGGCATCAACGAGGCCGGTTCGGTCGCATCGTTCACCGCGGCCGGGACGTCCTACGCCACCCAGGGCGAACCGATGATTCCGGTCTACATCTTCTACTCGATGTTCGGCTTCCAGCGCACCGGCGACGCGTTCTGGGCCGCCGCCGACCAGCTGGCCCGCGGGTTCGTGCTCGGCGCCACCGCCGGCCGCACGACGCTGAACGGCGAGGGGCTCCAGCACGAGGACGGTCACTCGCTGCTGCTGGCCTCGACCAACCCGGCGGTCGTCTCGTACGACCCGGCGTGGTCCTACGAGGTGGCGGTGATCACCGAGGACGCTCTCCGGCGGATGTACGGGGAGAACCCGGAGAACATCTACTACTACCTGACCGTCTACAACGAGCCGATGGCGCAGCCGGCGATGCCGGATCACGTGACCGAGGAGGGCATCCTCCGCGGCATGTACCGGTTCGCGCCGGCGCCGAAGGCCGCCGAGGGGGCGGCCAGGGCGCAGCTGCTCGCGTCCGGTGTGGCGCTCCCCTGGGCCCTGCGGGCCCAGCAGCTGCTGGCCGAGGACTGGAACGTCTCCGCCGACGTGTGGTCGGTGACGTCCTGGACCGAGCTCCGGCGGGACGCGGTCGCCGCGGACGGTGACGCGCTCCTGCAGCCGGACGCCGAGCCGCGGACGCCGTGGGTGACCGCCCAGCTGGCCGACGCCGAAGGGCCGGTCATCGCGTCCAGCGACTGGATGCGGGCGGTACCGGACCAGATCTCCCGCTGGGTTCCGAGCGACTACACCTCGCTGGGCACCGACGGGTTCGGCGCGTCCGACACCCGGCACGCCCTGCGGCGGCACTTCAAGGTGGACGCCGAGTCGATCGCGGTGGCGACGCTGCGGGCGCTGGCGCGCCGGGGCGAGATCGAGGCCTCGGTGGCGGCGGACGCGGTCGCGAAGTACCGCATCGACGACGTGACCGCCGCGCCGCCCGGCGAGACCGGCGGCGCAACCTGACCGGCGGCGCCCGCAGCACCGACCCTCGGGCCGGCGAGACCGGCGGCGCAACCTGACCGGCGGCGCCCGCAGCACCGACCCTCGGGCCGGCGAGACCGGCGGCGCAACCTGACCGGCGGCGCCCGCAGCACCGACCCTCGGGCCGGCGAGACCGGCGGCGCAACCTGACCGGCGGCGCCCGCAGCACCGACCCTCGGGCCGGCGAGACCGGCGGCGCGTCCTGACGCGACGCCGAGCACGACGGGAGAGCCCCGGCACCGCACAGGTGCCGGGGCCCTTCCGTGCCGGGCGGTGGTCAGGGGTCAGGCCCGCGGCGCCGCCGCGTCGAGGGACCGCTCGTCGAGCGGCGGCTCCCCGACGGGCTGCTCCTCGGTGAGCGTGCCGACGTCGTCCGGCCGCGACGCGGACCGGCGGACCGCCACGGCCAGGTGAGCCAGCAGCCCGAGCCCGAGGAGCAAGTACGTGTTGGCGACGACCACCCGTACGGCCTCGATCTCGTCCGGCCAGTCGAGCAGCCGCGTGAACCACATCGGGGACGCCACGAACACCGCGCCCGCGGCGAGAGCGGCCCGGCGGTAACCGTCCCGCCAGAGCACCACCAGCGCCGGTAACGCCCACACCCAGTGGTGACTCCACGAGATCGGCGACACGAGCAGCCCGGTCAGCCCGGTCGCCGCCAGGGCGGCGAGCCAGTCACCCCGCCGGGCGTACACCGCGCCCGCCGCGAGTCCGGCCGCGCCGAGCGTCAGCGGGATCAGGACGTACCAGGCGCCGACGTCCTCCCGGCTCCCCAGGATCCGCACCAGCGCGCCGTACGGCGACTGGTTGCTGACGTACGGGACGCCGACCCGGGTCGTGTCGTAGAAGACGTCCCGCCAGTACACCAGCGACGCCTCCGGCGCGACCAGCCACCCGACGAGCGTCCCGGCAGCGAACGTCACCGCGGCGACCATCGCCGCGCGGATCCGCCCGGCGGCCAGCAGCAGCACCACGAAGATGCCCGGCGTCAGCTTGATCGCGGCGGCGAGGCCGATGCCGATCCCCGCGGACTTGCCGAGCGCGGCCCGCCGCAGGTCGGTGACGACCAGCGCCAGCAACAGCAGGTTGATCTGGCCCAGGAACAGCGAGTGCCAGACCGGTTCGAGCACCAGGCCCACCGCCGCGGCCCCGAGCAGCACCCGCTCGGTCGGCCGGCGACCGGCCAGCAGCAGCACGGTGCGACACACCCAGACGAACGCCGCGACCGACGCCAGCGCCCAGAGCAGCCGGGCGAGAACGAGCGGCACGACCGACAGCGGCACGAACGTCACCGCCGCGAACGGGGTGTAGGTGAACCAGTGCGCGGCCTGCTGCTCGAGGTAGAGCCGGGTGCCGTCGCCGACGACCTGGCCGCCGAGCCGGTAGATGAAGAAGTCCAGCGGATTCCAGAGCAGGGCGAACGCCACCACCGCCAGTACCTGTGCCCCGAACACCACGCGCAGTTTCGACATGCGCTCACGGTGCCGCCGCGCGCCGTCCGTCCACATCGACCTGTGGACGACAGTCTGTGCAGGTCAGATGCCTCCCACAGGCTTACGTCCCGGGCTCGGCCGGTGGTCGGCGGGACTACGCCTGTGGGCTGACGAGGCCGAATTCGTAGGCGAGGATCACGAGGTGGATCCGGTCCCGGGCGTCCAGCTTGGTCAGCAGGCGCGCGACGTGCGCCTTGGCGGTGGCCACGCTGATGACGAGTTCGCCGGCGATCTCCGCGTTCGACAGTCCGCGCCCCACCAGCGTCAGGACCTCGCGCTCCCGCTGGGTGATCAGGTCGGACGCCGGGCCGCGCGCGGTCGGCCCCGCGGGGCCGCCGGTGCGGCCCGCACGGCCACCAAGGCCCCGGCCGGCCGCCCTCACGGCGCCCTTCCCGGTGGCGCCCAGCCCGGTGGCGCCCGGTCCGGTGGACCCCCGACCGGCCAGCGTGTCGATCAGGCGCCGGGTGACGCTCGGCGCGATCAGCGCGTCGCCACCGGCCACCACCCGGATCGCCGCCAGGATCTCGTCCAGCCCCATGTCCTTGACGAGAAATCCGCTGGCGCCGGCTTGCAGCGCCGCGTAGACGTACTCGTCGTCGTCGAACGTCGTCAGCACCAGGACGCGGGTGTCGGCGACCCGCGCGGTGATCTCCCGGGTCGCGTCGACGCCGTCCATCTCCGGCATCCGCAGGTCCATCACGACGACGTCCGGACGGTGCTGCTCGGCCAGTGCCACCGCTTCGGTGCCGGTGGCCGCCTCGCCGAGCAGCTCCAGGTCCGGCGTCTCGGAGAGCAGGACACGCAGCCCGGCGCGGATCAGCGGCTGGTCGTCAGCGAGGACGATCGTGACGCTCATGCGTCGACCGGTGTCGGGAGCTGTGCCGCCACCCGGAACCCGCCTTCGGGACGCGGTCCGGCCGCGAACCGTCCGTCCAGCAGCGTCACCCGCTCGCGCATCCCGACCAGGCCGTATCCGCTGCCGGACGCACCGGTGCCCGGCCCGTCGTCGAGCACTTCGATCGACAGCTCGTCGTCCCGGTAGTCCAGCAGCACCCGGCACCGGTCGGTGGCGGCGTGGCGCACGACGTTCGTCACGGCCTCCTGGACGATCCGGTACGCGGACAGCTCCAGGTCGCCCGGCAGCTCACGGACCTGGCCGGTGCGCTCGACGGCCACCTCGACGCCGGCGTCCCCGGCGGTGCTGACCAGTCGGTCGAGATCCGCGAGGCCGGGCGCCGGGCCGACCGGCGCTCCCTCCGGATCGGACCGGCGCAGCGCAGTGAGCGTCCGGCGCAGCTCGGCCAGCGTCTGACGGCTGGTCGTCTCGATCGCGTCCAGGGCGTTGCGGGCCTCGGCCGGCCGGCTCTCGATGACGCGTCGGCCGACCCCCGCCTGGATCGCGATCACGCCCATGCTGTGGGCGATCATGTCGTGCAGCTCCCGGGCGATGCGCAGACGTTCGGCCGCGACCGCGCGCTCGGTGTCCTCGACCCGGCGGGCCTCCAGCCGCAGCCGCCGCTGCCGCACCGAGTTCCCGACCGTCCAGACGCAGACCATCGCCAGCAGGAGAACCTCTGCGCTGCGCAGGGAGTCGCCGGCGCCGGCCGTGTAGTACGCGGCGGCGAGGGCGAACTCCAGCGCGAGCGCCAATCCCGCGCCGGGCAGCGACACCCGCCAGGAGCGGGTGGCCGCGAGCACGCCGACCGCAACGCCGATCGCCAGCACGCTGACCGGACCGACGATCTCCGCACCGAGCAGCGGGGTCAGCACCGCGGTGGGCACCAGGACCAGCACCAGCGCGAGCAGTGGACGGCGGCGCAGCCCGACGATCGGCCAGGCCAGCACGACGATGACCGGGACGAGGAGCACGACGTCCTGGTGGAGCCGCCCGATCTCGACCGCAGCGAGGAGCAGCCCCAGTACGACCACGACGGTCACCGGCACCAGGGACGCGACCCGCTGACGCCGCACGGAAACGCTCATCGGGCCACGGTAACCAGGCACGGGCTGCCGCACAGCAGCCCACGGGCGTACGCCTGCGGGCCACAACCGACGCACCGGTTATTCGTCTGGATCGATCCGCCTAGCCGTTTTCAGCGCCGCAGCGATGGGGTAACCAGCCACTAACGCGCGGTTACCCCGGCCCCCGCGCGCGACCGGGTTCCTGATCGACCCCCAACCTCGGTACCGCCTCCGACGATGGTGACGGCGCCGCATGCTCGCAATCGGCCGGGCGTCCTCGAAGGAGGCGATCCCTCGTGCCAGACCAGGTCCGACTCCCCGACGGAACGGCCGTCATCATCCACTCCGCGCCGGACGGTCCGGACCGGACGCCCTCCGGGACGTGGCTCGCGGAGTGCGTCTGCAGCAGCGCCCCCGGGCGCCCGGACCGGGTGGACGTGACGTACGAGCCCCCCGCGCCCGGCGCTCGCGCCCCGGTGACCGTGACTCTGACGTGGAACATCGCGCCGGAGAGCCCGCCGTCCGCGACCGATGCCCCGCCCGGGCCGCCCCCGGGTGTGGTCGTCCCGACTCAGCGTCCCGGCGCCGCACCGCCGACCAGCCCGGCGCACTGAGCGGCCGGCGCCCGGGCCGATCGGCCCGGAGCGCCGCGGCGGCCGTGCGGGACTGCCCCGCTGACAGAATGGCGCCGTGAGCGTCGCTGTCGTGCTGCGGTACCGGAAGGCCGTGACCTACGGCCACCACGCGCTACTCGGCGCGCTGGAGGCCGAGCCACCGCAGACACCATTCACGGTCGCGTTCGCGACCTCTCCGGAGGCGACCGCGGCCGAGATCACGGCGGGTCTGCGGACGGCGGACCGCGTGTTGGTCCTCTGGTCCTTCTACTCCCCGGACGCCGCTGCGCTCGCCGTCGAGCTCGCCACGATCCGTGCGCTCGTGGACGACGCGCGGGTCCTGCACGTGGCGGGCGGTGTGCACGCGACCGCCGAACCGCAGCAGGTACTCGACGCGGGCTGGGACGTGGCCGCGATCGGCGAGGGCGAGACGACCGTGATCCGGCTGCTGGACGCCGTCGGCACGGACGCCCCGCTGACCGGCGTCCGCGGTCTGGCCGTGCGGGACGCCGACGGCGTCGCGGTGCGCACCGGGCCGGCGATCACCCGGGAGCTGGACGCGTTCGGCTCGTTCTCGCTGCGGTACTCCAAGTTCGGGCCGATCGAGCTGACCCGCGGATGCATCTACGCCTGCCGGTTCTGCCAGACGCCGTTCATGTTCTCGGCCCGGTTCCGGCACCGCAGCGTGGAGAACGTCCGGTGGCACGTGAAGGCCATGGTGGACGCCGGCATGAAGGACGTCCGGTTCACCACGCCGACGTCGCTCTCCTACGGCACCCAGACCGAGGAACCCGACCTGGACGCGGTCGAGGAGTTGCTCGGGACGGTCCGGGCCGAGTTGCCGCCGCACGGCCGGGTGTTCTTCGGCTCGTTCCCGTCCGAGGTGCGGCCCGAGCACGTGACGCCGGACGCGATGCGGATGCTCCGGAAGTACGTCTCGAACGACAACATCATCATCGGGGCGCAGTCCGGATCCGACCGGATGCTGGCGGCGTCGCGGCGCGGCCACGGCGCCGAGCCGGTGCTCGACGCGGTACGCATCGCGGCCGAGGCGGGATTCCGGCCGAACGTCGACTTCCTGTTCGGAATGCCTGGCGAGGACGCGGCCGATGCCGAGGCGTCGCTGCGGCTCGCCGAGGCGGTCGCCGACCTGGGCGGCCGGGTCCACGCGCACACGTTCATGCCGCTGCCCGGCACACCCTGGCGGGACGCCGAGCCGGCGTTCGTCGCGGCCGAGACGATCACGACGTTCGACCGGCTCGCCGCCCGGGGAGCGCTCTACGGGCACTGGCGACGCCAGGCCGAGCATGCGGAGCGGCTCGCTGAAGCCGCGAAGGCCTACCCCCGGCGCGCACCCCGCAGGCGCACCACGCCCACGTGGCGAGATGCAGGGGGCGGCGAGGGGATTTAGGTTCGGGTCGTGAAACTTGCGATCCACTATCCGAACTTCTCCTACCCGGGCGGGAACACCGCGGTCGCGCCGTTGCTCGCCGCGACCGCTCGGGCCGCCGACGAGGGTGGCGCGACGACGTTCACGCTGATGGACCACTGGTTCCAGATGGAGGCGATGGCCCCGGCGACCGAGCCGATGCTGGAGGGCTACACCGGACTGGGATTCCTCGCCGGGATCACCCGCAAGGTCCGGCTCGGCCTGCTCGTCACCGGCGTCACCTACCGGCACCCCGGCCTGCTCGCGAAGACCGTCGCCACGCTGGACGTGCTGTCCGGTGGCCGGGCGATGTTCGGCATCGGCGCGGCCTGGTACGAGCGCGAGCACCACGCGCTCGGCGTCCCGTACCCGCCCACCGCGGAGCGATTCGAGCGGCTGGAGGAGACGCTGCAGATCACCGCGCAGATGTTCAGCGACAACGACGGCCCGTACCAGGGCAAGCACTACCACCTCGCCGAGACGATCTGCGAACCCAAACCCATCCAGCGGCCCAACGCCGGTCGACGGACCGGTCCCCCGGTGATGATCGGCGGCTCCGGCGAGAAGAAGACGCTCAAGTTCGTCGCGAAGTACGGCGACGCGTGCAACCTGTTCGCGCCGGACGTCGAGACCGTGGCGCACAAGATCGACGTCCTCACCCGGCACTGCGCGGACGAGGGCCGCGACGTGAACGAGATCGAGAAGACGATCATCACCAGCCTCGATCCGCTCGGCGACACCGACGCGTTCCTCCGCGCGATGGAGGCGTACGCGAAGGTCGGCGTCGAGCAGGTCTGGCTCAGCCCGAGCAACACCGACGACCCGTCCGCCTGGACGAGCCAGGTGACCGAGCGGGTCCTCCCCCGCCTCCGCGACATCTGAGCCGCGAGCGCTGTACGCACAGCGCCGAGCGGTGTGCGTTCCGGCGACCCATAGGCGGCCCAAGTGCACACCGCTCCGGCGCCCAGGCCGGACCCGAACACGAAGCGGCCGGGCAGCGCGCACGCGCTGCCCGGCCGTGGCTCCCCGACCGGTCGTCGACCGGCCCTCAGCCCGGGGAGCCCTCGACCCCGGGTAACTCAGCCGCTCACGCGGCCACCCGGAGCGACGCCGACGAGTACGTAGTCGCTCTGGACCGCGATCGCAGCCGATGCGGGGATCGGGGTGCCGGCCGACGTCCGGACCGGGGCGCTGACGGTCGTCCGCCCGGTGGAGTTCGAAGCCGGCCGACGACGACGCAACCAGCGCGCCGATCGCTCGGGGATGAGGAGCGCCAGCGCGGTCGGCGCCAGCAGGAACGGAGCCGCGGCCACCGGCCCGACCTCGTCCGCGGCGACGAACGCGAGGCCCGGGCTGACCGCGGCCAGCCCCGCCGTGGCGTACAGAGCCCAGCGGCGCCCCTCGCGCAGCCCGAGAGCGACCGAACACGCCACCCAGGCCACGGCCAGTTGCCAGACCAGCAGAGCAGGCACCGCAGCGACCGCGACCTCGGCCATGACCGCGGCCCCGAGCAGCAGGGTCAGGAGAGACGCGACGGTGACCAAAGAAGGACATATCGCACGATGCTTCGCCATGTGCACAGATTAGAACTTCGGTGACGTAATTACACGGATGTGACACGCCGGATCGGTGCGCTCATCACTGCTGGCGCAGGATCCCCAGGAACTTCGTGACCTCGCTGCTCAGCGTCTCGGCCATCTGCGACAGGCCACCCACCCCGCCGCCGCCCTCCACGGCCTCGGCGATACCGGCCGCCATCTGGTCCATCTCCGAGACCGACGCCGTGACGCTGCGGATCGCCCCCACCGCGTCGTCCGTCCGCGATCCGGCGTCGGTGACCTGCTCGAGGATCCGCTCGCTGGCGCGCGACGTCTCGTCCGCGAGCTGCTTGACCTCGGTCGCCACCACGCCGAAGCCCTTACCGGCCTCGCCGGCCCTGGCAGCCTCGATCGTCGCGTTCAGCGCGAGCAGCCGCGTCTGCGCCGCGATCTTCGTAATGATCTGGACGATCTGCGCGATCTGCGCCGAGGCCTCACTCATCGTCCGGATCGTGCCGGTGGCCTGGTCGGTGGCGTCCACCGCGCTGCGGGTCGCCGTCGCGAGCGTCTGCGCCGACGCTCCCAGCTCGGTGGAGGCGGCGGCGACGTGCTCGGCCACCGAGAGCACGGCGGTCTCGAACTCCGCGGCCAGCTCCAGCCGGTGCCCCGTCACGTCCTCGGCCCGGCGGGCGCTCGTCTGCATGGTGTCCCGGGCCTGGTTGATCGACCGGGCGCCGGTGCGGAACGCGCCCTGCATGCCGCGCTCCAGGAACCGCCGGTGGAACCTGCCCTCGGTGGCCGATGCCAGCGACGCTCCGGCTTCCCGGACGAACGCGTCGGTCATGTCGAGCAGATGATTGAGGCTGTGCCGGGTCGTGGCGACGTCCGGGTAGCGGTCCTCGCCCGGCAGCCGGGGCACCCGTGCCTCGAAGTCGCCCTTACTGCCGGCCTCGCAGGTCGCCGCGATCCCCCGCAGCACCGCCCGGTACACCTCGAGCTCGGACAGGCCGTCGGCACTCCCTCGCGACCTCACCGGGCGCCCACCCTCGCCGCCTCCAGCGACCAGACGAACCGTTCGTAGCCGCCGACGGCGTCCGCGTGTTCGTGCAGCATCGCGGTCGACGCGGTGAGCGCGTCGGCGGGCCGCGAGTGCCGACGCTCCTCGGCCACCAGCTGGCCGTAGAGCGGGCGGATGACCTCCATCGCCTGCCGATCGGGGCTCCGCCGGTTCGAGTGGTACCCGACGATCTGGCCGGCCGGCCCGAACGAGGGCGTGACGTGGGCGAAGACCCAGTAGTGAGCGCCGTCCCCGGCCAGGTTGACGACGTAGGCGAAGATCTCCTGCCCGGACTTGATCGTGTCCCACAGCAGCTTGAAGACGCATCGCGGCATGTCGGGATGGCGGATCATGTTGTGCGGCTGGCCGAGGACCGCGTCCTCCGGGTAGGCCGAGATCCGGAGGAACACGTCGTTGACGTAGGTCAGGATCCCCTTCGGGTCCGTTTTGCTGACGATCAACTCGTCCTCGCCGAGCGTCCGCTCCACTCCGGTCGGAGCGACGGCCGGCTTCCTCGAACCTTCCCGCACCTCATACCCCCCGTAACGCCTGACGTTAGGGGGGAGCTTACGTGCACTAAGGCACTTAACGGATTATTGCCGTTCCTCAGCGCCTTTCGCCTCGTCGGCCAGCTTTCGCAGCGCCGAGACGACGTGCGGCCAGTCCTCCGAGCCGGGCGTGATCACCCCGAAGTGGTCCGCGCCGGGCAGGAGGACGAACTCGGCCCGTCCGTCCGCGGCGTACCCCCGGACGACGTCGGTGGGCACGATGTCGTCCGCGAGCCCGTGCAGCACGGTCACCGGCGTACCCGGCGGGGGCAGCGCCGTCGGGTCGGCGACCGCGTAACGGTCGGGACGGTCGGCGGGGCTACCGCCGAGGAACGCGTCGGTCGCGCCGTCACCCAGGCCGAGCCGAGAGGCGGACGCCAGATCCGCGACCGGCGCGAGCCCGAGCACCCCACGGATCCCCTGCGCTGCGGGGCGGGCGCCGGGTGCGTCCGGTGGCAGGTGGTGACGCGCCGCCGCCCAGAGCGCCAGGTGCCCACCGGCGGAGTGCCCGGCCACCAGCAGCGGCAGCTGCGGCGCCACCGCCGCCGGGAGCTCGTCGACCGCGGTGGCGACGTCGTGCAGCGTGCCGGGCCACCCGCCGCCGGGCTGCCCTACGCGGCGGTACTCCGGGAGGAGGACCGCGAACCCGGCCTCGGACAGCGCGGCCGCCAGCGGGCGGGCGTGCGTCCGGTCGTAGCGCGCCCGCCAGAAGCCGCCGTGGACGAACAGCACCAGCGCCGTCGGGTCGGTGCCCGGGTAGTACTCGGCCACCTGGTCCGGACCGTCGCCGTAGCGCAGCAGCCGGCCCGGCGCCCCTCCCCCTGGCAACATCTCACTCATAAGCCCTATCCAACCGCGCTCGTCCCAGTCCGGGAGCACCTGCGCCGGGCGCGCCCGCGACATGGCACGCTTCGCCCGTGACCACCGCCCCGCTCGTCGCGACGCTCCGCCGGATCGAACGCGCATCCGGTGCGCTGGCGACCCGCAGCGTGGCGCGGATGGACGACACGCTGCCCTGGTTCCGGTCGCTCCCGGCTGACCAGCGCTCGTGGGTCACGCTGGTCGTGCAGGCCGGTATCGGCTCGCTCGTGCAGTGGATGCGCAGCCCGCAGATGCGCCCGAAGGTGACCGGCGACGTGTTCGGCGCGGCGCCGCGGGAGATGGCCCGGTCGGTGACGCTGCAGCAGGCCCTGGCGATGGTGAAGATCACCGTCGAGGTCGCCGAGGAGCAGGCCGGCGAGTTGGCCGCACCCGGCGAGGAGGCCGAGCTGCGGGAGGCGATACTCCGCTACTCGCGGGAGATCGCGTTCGCGACCGCCGAGGTGTACGCCCGGGCAGCGGAGACCCGCGGAGCCTGGGACCTGCGGCTCCAAGCGCTGCTGGTGGACGCGTTGCTCCGCGGTGACCCGGCGGACGCGCTGGCCAGCCGCGCGGCCGCCCTGGGGTGGACCGATCTGTCGCCGGTGGCGGTGGTGATCGGCACCGCGCCGAACTCCGCGACCGTGAGCGACTCGGACCAGATCGTCGACAGCCTCGTGCACACCGGCCGCCGCGCCGGGCTCGACGTGCTGGCAGGCGTCCAGGGCCAGCGGCTGGTCGCGGTGCTGGGCGGCGCCGACGACCCGGTGCGCGCGACCCAGATGTTGCTGGCCGAGTTCGGGCCGGGGCCGATCGTCGTCGGCCACGCGGTGCCGACGCTCTCCGGCGCACCGGAGTCCGCACGCGCCGCCGAGGCGGGTTGGCGGGCGGTCGCGGCTTGGCCGGCGGCTCCCCGGCCGGTGGCGGCGGCCGATCTGCTGCCCGAGCGCGTCCTCGCCGGCGACACCGAGGCCCGCCGCCGATTGGTGTCCGACGTCTACAAGCCACTGGACGCCGCGGGCCCGACGCTGGTCGAGACGCTCTCGGTCTACCTCGACAGCGGTGGCGCCCTGGAGAGCACCGCACGAATGTTGTTCGTTCACCCCAACACCGTGCGTTACCGGCTGCGGCGGATCGGGGAGATCACCGGCCTGGCGCCGACCAATCCGCGTGATGCGTTCAGTCTGCGGCTGGCGCTCGCGATCGGACGGATGCACGGCCAGTCGTGACAACCGCACCTGGTGTACCGATTCAGACCATCAATCGCTGGCGTCCGGGGCCCGATGGTGATCCGCGTCACCGGCACCTGCCATCCTTTGGAGGAAACCTCCAAAAACCTGCGTAGGAGTTAGTGGCTCGCCATACCGCGAAAGCGGCCGTTCAGTTGGAAGGCTCATTACGTGCTCGCCCTACTCGCCCCCGGACAGGGCTCGCAGAAGCCAGGATTCCTCACCCCGTGGCTCACCGGTTGGGACGGCGCCGACCGGGCCACCGCTCTGCTCCGCTGGTACTCGACGGTCGCCGGTCTGGACCTCGTGCATCTGGGAACCGAGGCCGACGCCGACGAGATCCGGGACACCGCCAAGACCCAACCCCTCCTCGTGGCTGCCGGCCTGATGGTCGGTTCCTTCCTTCCGACTACCGAGGCGACCGTCGTCGCCGGCCACAGCATCGGTGAGCTGACCGCCGCGCCGCTCGCCGGTGTCCTCACCCCCGAAGCCGCGGTCGCGCTGGCCGCCGTCCGGGGCCGGGAGATGGCCGCCGCGTGCGCGCTCGAACCGACCGGCATGAGCGCCGTGCTCGGCGGCGTCGAGGCCGACGTCCTGGAGCGCCTGGACGCGCTCGGGCTCAGCCCGGCGAACCGCAACGGCGCCGGCCAGATCGTCGCGGCCGGTCCGCTGCCCGCGCTGGCCAAGCTGGCCGACGACCCGCCGGCCCGCGCCCGCGTGATCGCACTGCAGGTCGCCGGTGCGTTCCACACCCCGTACATGGGTCCGGCGCAAGAGGCGCTGGCGTCCGTCGCCGGCGGGGTAGCCACCGGCGATCCGGCCCGCCTGCTGCTCTCGAACGCCGACGGCACGGCCGTGCTCACCGGCGCCGAGGCGCTCGCCCGCATCGTCCGTCAGGTCACCGCGCCGGTCCGCTGGGACCGCTGCCAGGCCACGCTGCTCGACCTCGGCGTCACCGCCGCCATCGAGCTGGCGCCCGCCGGCACGCTCGCCGGGCTCGCCAAGCGCGCGATGAAGGGCGTCCAGGTCGTCACCGTCAACACGCCGGACGACCTGCCTGCCGCGGCGGCGCTGATCGCCGAGCACGCAGCGGTGGACGGCTCCGAACCCGCCCCGACGTTCCAGGTGGCGGTCGCACCAGCCGCTGGTCGGTTCCGGCCCGCCGCGCTCCGCGCCGGTGACGTCGTCGCGCCCGGCGCCGCGGTCGGCGAGATCGAGACCCGGCAGGGCCCGGTCAGCGTGACCACCCGCTCGGGCGGCGTGCTCGCCGAGTGGGCCGCCGAGGCCGACGACCCGGTCGCCACCGGTCAGCCGCTCGCTCGCCTCAACCCCGCCGCTCGCTCGGAGGCCGCAGAATGAGCTTCACCTCTGGACCCGGCGCCCGCATCGTCGGTCTCGGCCACTACCAGCCGGCCCGGGTCGTCACCAACGACGACCTCGCCAGCGAGTGGGGTGTCGAGACCAACGACGCGTGGATCCAGGAGCGGGTCGGGATCAAGGCCCGTCGGTTCGCCGCCGAGGGCGAGACCACTCTCGACATGTCGGTCGCCGCAGCCGGCAAGGCGCTGGCGAACGCGGGCATCGAGGCGGCCGACGTCGACCTCGTCGTGGTCGCGACGCTGTCCCCGCCGACCATGCTGCCGAACGTCGCCAGCCAGGTCGCCGCCCGGCTCGGGATCAACGCCCCGGGTGCGTTCGACGTCAACACCGCCTGCTCCGGCTTCAGCTACGGGCTGGCGACCGCACAGCACGCGATCACCTCCGGTGCGTCGAAGACCGCGCTGGTCATCGGCGCGGAGAAGCTCACCGATGTCATGGACTTCACCGACCGCACCACGTGCATCCTGTTCGCCGACGGCGCCGGTGCCGCGGTCGTCACCGGGTCCGAGCAGAACGGCATCGGCCCGGTGTACTGGGGCAGTGACGGTCCGCGCGGCGACGTGCTCCACATCGACGACGGCGGCTACATCCGGCAGGAGGGCCAGGCGGTGTTCCGCTGGGCCACCACCGCGCTGGCGCCGTTCGCCCGGCAGGCGTGCGAGCGCGCCGGCGTGGACCCGACCGAGCTGGTCGCGTTCGTCCCGCACCAGGCGAACGTGCGGATCATCGACCACATCGCCAAACGTCTGGGCGCCACCAACGCGGTGATCGCCCGGGACATCATCGAGTCCGGCAACACGTCGTCGGCCTCGATCCCCCTGGCCCTGTCCAAGCTGGTCGAACGGGGTGAGCTGCCGTCCGGCGGCCCGGCCCTGCTCTTCGGCTTCGGCGGCGGCCTCACTTACGCCGGCCAAGTGGTAACTGTGCCTTAGCTCTTCAGTTACAGAGCCCTTGAGCCGTTCGGACCCCGCACCCACAACGAAGGGAAGACACTCACTGTGAGCAGCAACGACGAGATCCGCGCCGGGCTGGCCGAGATCCTCGAGGAGATCGCGGACGTCTCCAAGGAGGACGTGGCGGACGACAAGTCGTTCACCGACGACCTGGATGTGGACTCGCTGTCCATGGTCGAGGTGGTCGTGGCCGCGGAGGAGAAGTTCGGCGTCAAGATCCCGGACGACGACGTCCAGGGCCTGAAGACCGTGGGTGACGCGGTGGCCTACATCTCCCAGGCGCAGGCCTGAGCGATATGACCGAGCGCCCCTCCGCTGAGGTCTCCGCCGCAACGGCGCCGGGCGGTTCCGGCGCTTCGTCCAAGGTCGAGGTGCTCGTCACCGGGCTGGGTGCCACCACCCCGCTCGGTGGCGACACCGCCACCACCTGGCAGGCCATGCTCGAAGGCCGGTCCGGGGTGAAGACCCTCACCGAAGAATGGGCCGCCGAGATGCCGGTGCGGATCGCCGCCCGGTTGGCGGTCGAACCCACCGAGGTCATCGAACGCGTCAAGGCCCGCCGGATGGACCGGGTCCAGCAGGTCGCCGTCGTCGCCGCCCGTGAGGCGTGGCAGGACGCCGGCGCCCCCGAGGTCGATCCCGAGCGGCTCGCCGTTGTGGTCGGCTCCGGCATCGGTGGCGCGCTCACCCTGCTCGGCCAGTGGGACGTGCTGCGGGAGAAGGGCCCCCGTCGGGTCTCCCCGCTCACCGTCCCGATGCTGATGCCGAACGGGCCGGCCGCGCACGTCGGCCTCGAACTCGGTGCGAAGGCCGCCGTCCGAGCACCGGTCAGCGCCTGCGCGACCGGCGCGGAGGCGATCGCCATGGGTCTGGAGCTGATCCGCTCCGGCAAGGCGGACGTCGTCGTGGCCGGCGGTGCGGAAGCCTGCATCCATCCGCTGCCGATGGCCGGTTTCTCCGCCATGCGAGCGATGTCCACCCGTAACGACGAGCCGGAGCGCGCGTCGCGTCCGTTCGACAAGGCCCGGGACGGCTTCGTCCTGGGTGAGGGCGGCGGCATGGTCGTGCTGGAGCGTGCCGAGTTCGCCCGCGCGCGCGGACGCTCCGGGTACGCGGTGCTCGCCGGCGCCGGCATCACCGCGGACGGTTACGACATCGTCCAGCCGGACCCCTCGGGCACCGGACAGGCGCGTGCCGTGCGCGAGGCACTCGAGGACGGCGATCTGACCGGCGCCGATATCCAGCACGTGAACGGCCACTCGACGTCGACTCCGGCTGGCGACATGGGTGAGCTGAAAGCCCTCAAGGCAGCCATCGGGGATCACCCCGTTGTGACCGCCACCAAGTCGATGACCGGGCACCTGCTCGGCGCGGCCGGTGCGGTGGAGGCGATCGCGACCATCCTCGCGATCCGGGACGGCGTCGTACCGCCCACGATCAACCTCGAGGACCCGGACGACGAGGTCTGCCTCGACATCGCGGCGAACACGGCGCGCAAGATGTCGATCACCGCAGCCATCAACGACTCGTTCGGCTTCGGCGGACACAACGTAGCCCTAGCCTTCCGCTCTTTGTAGTGGGCGGCCCGCCCAGGGGGCGAGCCTGACGGCCGCGCGCAAGGACTTGAGACCGCCAGAAGGTCGAGGCGGCCTTGCGCGCGGACGCCAGCCTCGTCCTGGGCGGGCTCCAGGTTTCAGACAACTGCGCGCGCCTGGCGGCGCTCGAACAGCAACTTCGTGTGGCGGACGCTCTGGCGCGGGGCGCTGTCCTTTTTGTCCTGTCTTCCGTCGTCGTGCGCGCACTGCCGCGCCCGAGCCGACGCCGGGAGCGCCTCGTCCTGAAGGAGCTCCATCGTGACCGTGCTCGCCAGTAATCCGTCCACCGTCCTCGAGGACGCGGTCGACTTCCGTGACCCGGAGTTGCGTCTACGCAACCTCTTCGACCCGAACACGCTCCGGCTGATCGCCGGGCCGGACGGCTCCGGCGTGGTGACCGCGCGCGGCCAGGTGGACGGCGTCGACACGATCGCCTACTGCACCGACGCCACCACGATGGGCGGCGCAATGGGGACGCTGGGCTGCCAGCACGTCGTCGAGGCCATCGACACCGCGGTCGTCGAGCGCGCCCCGGTGATCGGCGTCTGGCACTCCGGCGGCGCCCGGCTGGCTGAGGGTGTCTCCGCGCTGCACGCGGTCGGGACGGTGTTCGCCGCGATGGTGCGGGCCTCGGGCAAGGTGCCGCAGATCTCGGTCGTGCTCGGCCCGGCCGCCGGTGGCGCGGCCTACGGACCGGCGCTCACCGACATCGTGATCATGGGTCCGGCCGGGCGGGTGTTCGTCACCGGACCCGAGGTCGTGCGCAGCGTCACCGGCGAGAACGTCGACATGGCGCGGCTGGGTGGCCCCGAGCCGCACGGCCGCCGGTCGGGCGTCGTGCACGTGGTCACCGAGTCCGAAGAGGCGGCGCTGGGACGGGCCCGGGACCTCGCTGTCCTGCTCGGCCGCCAGGGCCGGCTCTCGGTGGACGACGCGGTCGACGGACCGAACCCGGCCGAGCTGCTGCCGGAGAAAGCGAACCGCGCGTACGACGTGCGGCCGGTGGTCGCCGCCATCCTGGACGAGCCGGGCGTCGACCTGCACGCCAAGTGGGCGCCGAACATGGTGACCACGCTCGGCCGGCTGGCCGGGCGCACGATCGGCGTGCTCGCGAACAACCCGCTGCGGATGGGCGGCTGCCTGGATTCGGCCGCCGCAGAGAAGGCAGCCCGGTTCGTCCGGATGTGTGACGCGTTCGGGGTTCCGCTCGTCGTCCTGGTGGACGTCCCGGGCTACCTGCCTGGCGTGGCGCAGGAGTGGGACGGCGTCGTGCGGCGCGGAGCGAAGCTGCTGCACGCGTTCGCCGAGTCGGTGGTGCCCCGGGTGACGCTCGTGACGCGCAAGGCGTACGGCGGCGCGTACATCGCGATGAACGCCCGGGCTCTGGGGGCGACCGCCGTGTATGCATGGCCGACCGCCGAAACGGCGGTCATGGGAGCGGTCGCCGCCGTCAACGTCCTCCACCGGAAGAAGCTGGCCGCGGCGCCCGCCGAAGAACGGGAGGCGCTCCGGGCCGCGCTCGTCGCGAAGCAGGAGGAGGAGGCCGGCGGTGTGCAGCGTGCGCTGGAGCTCGGAGTGGTCGACGAGATGATCGACCCCGCGCACACGCGGCGCCGGCTCGCCCAGGCGCTGGCGTCCGTCCCCGAGGTGCGCGGAGCCCACGGCAACATCCCGCTCTAGTCGTCGGCCCATTCAGAAACAGGTGCGAATCAGCAGGCGGAACGGGGCAGGCCGCTCACTGGCACGGGTGAGCGGCCTCCCGCCTTCGCCTTCCCGGTGAGCACCGCCGCGAGCGCCTTCATCGACGCCTCGACGTTGCCGTAGGTCGCCACCAGCGTCGGCGACTTCGCGGACGCCAGCAGGTACGGCGTGTCGGTCGCGACCGTGACCGTCGCCGGCCGCAGATCCGCGGCCCCGTCCAGGTACCCGGTCAGGTGGATCGAGTCACCGCCCGCGCCGACCCGCACACCCTGCCTGCCGAGCGCGGCGGTCAGGAAGTCCCGCGCCTCCGCCGAGCCACCGGTGATCGTCACCGGCCCGCGAACGAGCGCGCCGTCGCACTTCCCGCGCAACACCGTCACGGCCTTCGCGGCCACCTCGTCCACGACGGCCTGGTGCTGGGGGGACCGCAACGTCTCGAGGCCGGACGGGGTGGGTCGCTGCGTCAGCTTGACGGTGAGGATCCGGGTGACCGCCTCGACCGCCCGCTCGCGCGGCAGGCGTCCGGACTTCAGCGCCGCCAGTAGCGCCCGCTGCGCCGCCGCGACGTCCGGCGGCAACAGCAGCAGGTCGTTCCCGGCCAGCACCGCCCGCACCGCCACCTCACCCGCCGAGTACTTGTCGGTCAGCGCCTTCATGTCCAGGCCGTCGGTGACGACCATGCCGGTGAAGCCCATCTCCCCGCGCAGCAGGTCGATGAGGACCTTGCGGCTCAGCGAGGCGGGCGTCCCCGGGTCGATCGCCTGCGCGTCCAGGTGACCGGACATCACGATCTCGCTACCCGCGTCGATCCCGGCGCGGAAGGGTGCCAGGTCCTCGCGCTCCAGCGTCCGCCGGTCCTGCCCGAGCACCGGAAGGGCCTCGTGGCTGTCGACGTCGGTGTGCCCGTGGCCAGGGAAGTGCTTGAGTGCGGTGGCCACTCCTGCTTTTTGGTACCCCCGGACGGTCGCGGTCACCTGCTTGCCGACGGCGGTGGGATCGGCACCGTACGAACGCGACCCGATCACGACGTTGCCCGGGCCGCCGATCACGTCGGCGTCCGGTGCGAAGTCGACGTCGATGCCGAGGGTCGCGAGCTCGGTACCGGACACGTGAGCGGCCTGCTCGGTGAGCGCCGGGTCGTCGGCGGCACCGAACGCCATCGCGGTCGGCAGTCGGGTGACGCCGTCCCGGATCCGGGTCACGGTGCCGTGCTCCTGGTCGACGCCGATCATCAGCGGAACACCCGCGGGCAGCTTCCCGGCGCTCTTCCGTAGCCCGTCGGTGAACCGGCGCACCTGCTCGGGTGTCCCCACGTTGGATGCCGGGTTGGTGGCGGCCGTGGGGTCGTCGCTGGCCCGGCGCACCAGGATGACGCCGCCGAGCCGGTACTTCGCGACGATCTCGGACGGCGTCCCCGCACCGGTCCGGGCCAGGTTCAACTTCCGGGTGGCGTCGGTGACGTCGTCCGGATCGTCGCCGTAGACGAACGGCATCAGCATCTGCCCGACCAAATCCACGTCGGCCAACCGACCAGCGATGGCGCGCGCCTGGGTGGCGGGGTCTCCGGTCGGCACGACTAAGGACGGCGACGGAGACGGCGCGGCCGTCCGGTCAGTGGCCGCGTCGTCGCGGTCGTCCGGGCCGGTGCAGGCCGTCCAGACGCCGCTGACGACGAGACCGAGGACGACGACGCCGACGATCGCCAACAGCAGTGACCGGCGTGGCCCTCCTCGGCCCGGCCGGTCGGACCGGGTCGGCAGGATCGGTGCGGTGCGGGGCACGGTTCCCCACCGTACTCATCCTGTCCGCCTCAGCCCGTCCGGTGGAGCCACGTGACCGGGGCGCCGTCGCCCGCATGGCGGTACGGCTCCAGCTCCAGGTCCCACTCGGCCGCGAGCAGCTTCTCCAGGCCGTGCGCCAGCGCGTCCGGACCTGCCGCGGTCGCCAGCAGGCTCCGGAGCCGGTCCTCGGACACCATGATGTCGCCGTTGGCGCTCATCGTGCTGCGGTGGACGCCCCGGCCCGGGACGTGCATGATCCGCTCGCCGTCGACGCCCGGGCTGGGCTCCTCGGTGATCTCGAACCTGGTCATCGGCCAGGCGCGCAGAGCAGTGGCGATCTCGCCCGCGGTCCCTGGACTACCGGTCCACTGGGACTCGGTACGCAGGGTCGTGGGATCGGCTGGTTGCGCCGTCCACTTCAAGTTCACGGGCACGCCAAGGACCCGTGCGACAGCCCACTCCACATGCGGGCACACCGCAGGCGGGCAGGAGTGGACGTACAGAACGCCACGTGCTGGCACCGGAGACCTCCCGAAGGAACGAGGTACGCCTTCCCCAACGCCCTCATCCACTCAGGTGGTCGACACTCATGATGCCCTCGGGGCGGGTGCCGTGCCAAGCTGTTCTACCCGGTCAGATGCCCTGATCGTCGCGCATCAGAGCCGGTTCTGTACCGGTTCCGCCCTTTTCGGCGTGTCGCGGGGCGTCAAGATGCCGCACCGCATCGTCAACTCGACTCTCCAAACGCGAGAGCCGGTGAGAGAGATCTCTCACTGCGGCGAGCAGCTCCGCCTGCTGATCGACGACCCGCTCGACCTCCTCCGCGGTCTCCTCGGTGGCGTCCTCCACCGACTCGACGGCGTCCTCCACCGACTCGACGGACTCGACCGCGTTCTCCACCGCCTCGGAGACGGCGGAGAACTGTCCGATGAACCAGGCCGCGATACTCGCGGTGACGATGCCCAGGATCGCGATCCCAGCGAGCATCAGGACGCCCGCCATCAGCCGGCCCTGGGTGGTCACCGGGAATCGGTCGCCGTACCCGACGGTCGTCATCGTCGTCATCGCCCACCAGAGGGCGTCCGAGAACGTCCGGATGTTGGCGTCCGGATGCGTCCGCTCGGCGTCGTAGACCGTCACCGCACCTGTGAACAGCACGCCGATCGCGAGGATCCCGGTATAGGTCCCGGTGCGCACCTGCAGGCTCTGCCTGGACAGCCGCCCCACCATGCTGACCAGACCGAGCAGCCGTGCCAGCACGGCGAGGAACCGCAGGCCGCGCAGCGGCGGCACCGCCACCACGACGAGGTCCGGGATGTGCTCCCGGACGAATCGCCACCGGTTCGGGGCGAGCAGCAGCCGCACGCTGTACTCGGCCGCGAACACCGCCCAGATCGTGACGTCGGCCCAGTGCAGGACCTCCCGCAGGCCGGGCGGGAGGTCGGGGTTGAGCAACGGCCAGACCAGCACCACGACGAACACCAGGGCGAGCACCAGCATGACGTCGTCGGTGCGGTCGACGAAGCGTTCGTAGGCGCCGTTACGGCGGGCCCTCGTCAGCCAACCGTCGCCGGAACCCCACCTCTGCATGCCCCGAGTGTGCCGAACCGCGGGGACGACGTCAGCGGGCCCTCGGAAACGTCAACCCGCCGATGGATTCCCCGGCTCAGTACACCTCACTCAGACCCGGCCGACGACGCGAGAACACCGCACGCCGCCCGCTCGTCGGGACGCCCTCGGAACGGAAAGCGGTCGGCTCCGGCCGTTCGTCCACCTCGCCGGGCAGCGACGCGGCCACCCCCTGCGGCGCGGCCGCGGACGGCGACGCCGTGACGGCGGGCGGTGCGACGTCCTGGCGCTCCGGCACGGCCGGGATCTGCTCGGTGGGCGCCTTCGCCGCGGCGGCCTCCCTGGCCGCGCGCCGCTCGGCCGCGGACTTGGCCATCTCCGACTCGGACGCCTTGACCTGGACCTGGGACACCTTCTCCAGGTTCTCGTAGAACATGCCGAGATGGTGGGCCACCGCACCGATCACCGCGGGTACCAGCGGCAAGGCCCACTCCGTCCAGAAGCCCGGCGTCGCCGTCCGCGCGATCACGATCGCGGCCAGGGCGGCACCGGAGCCCTTGGCCAGTGCCCGCACGAACGCCATGACCAGCAGCACGATGCCGGACAATCGGTTCACGTTCGTGATGGCGAGCGCCCGCGCGTCCCGCCGGCCGAGGTAGGTACCGGCCAGCCCGGCCGACACCGAGAACCCGACCGCCGCCGCCCACATCGTGCTGCCGGTGGCCACCCGGATCGCCGCCGCCGCGATCAACCCGCTGCCTACGGCGATACCGGCGTGTACCCAGTCAACCTTCTGACCGGGGTACCAGTAATACGTCTGCGCGCCCTCGCCGCGCTCCTTGACGTAACGCCCCATGCCCTTGTCTCCGATCCCGTCGCCACGGACCAGTAGGACGCAACCCTCGTCGCTGAGGGTGCCTATTCAATTCTGAAGAGTGATCTGCAGAAAATCACGAGTTGCTGGGAATCGGTATGACCAGACGCCGAAGGAACGTGAGTGAATCGACCTGCGGCCTTCGTCCCGAACAACTCAATCACCCCTGCGGTCTCGGCGAACTCGCCGGTACCACCCGCACGACGCTTCGAACTTCCGTTCGATACTGTGCCGCTATGCAGCGCGAACACCCGTCAGAACGAGCAGCGGACGTGGCCTCGGCGAGCACCGGGATCCCCCCGGCGACCGCTCGGGAATTCTGGGTACGGGTGGCCATCGACGGCACGGCTCGGGTGGTTCGGATCGTGGCGCGTTCGCCCCAGGACGCGCTGCGCCGGTTCCACCAAGATCTGCATCGCGGCGGGCGCCTGCAGTACTCGACCGCCGACGGCGACCTGGTGGTGGAGTGGGGCAACGTGGCGACGCTCGAAGTCGGTCCGATCGTCCGGGTGGTCCGTGTCGTCGAACCGTGAACCGCTACCAGCTGAAAGCGGCCACCGTCACCGGCGTGGCGTCCGCGGCCGCCGCCTGCAATGCCGCGGCCACCCGGCCGGTGCGCTCGCTCGCGGCGAGCGGCAGCGGGCTGGCCGCACCGGCCCGCGCCGCCTCGACGAACGCCTCGACCTGCAGCTGGTAGTGGTCGACGACCGGTAGCTCCTCGCTCCAGGTCTCCTTCTCGGTGCGCACGATCACCCCGCCCGGCTCTCCGTCCTTCGCCCAGGCGTTCGGCACGACGATCGTGCCGGACTCGCCTTGGAGCTGGTATTCCGCGCAGGGCCCGTAGTCGATGCTGTAGTCGAGCACCGCCCGCCGGCCGTCACCGAAGTCCAGCACCCCGGCCAGACTGGTCTCCACCGACTCCCCCGGCCGGACGGTCGACTGCCCGCTGACCGTGAGCGGCGCGCGGTCGAAGGCCGCACAGGCCACGTCGACGGCGTACACACCGACGTCCCACGTCGCTCCCCCGCCCAGCGCGGGGTCCAGGCGGATGTTCCCGCTCCCGCTGGCGATCGGGTACGCGAACGACGCCCGTACCAGGCGGAGCGGGCCGACGGCGCCCTCGGCCAGCAGCGCGGCGGCCCGCGCCTGCTGCGGGTGGAAGCGGTACATGAACGCCTCCATCACCAGCCGGTCCGCTGCCCGGGCCGCGTCCGCGATGCGCGCGAAGTCGGCGCCGCGCAGCACCAGCGGCTTCTCCACCAGCACGTGCTTGCCCGCGGCCAGCGCGCGGAGCGTCCACTCCAGATGCTCGGTGTTGGGGAGCGGTACGTAGACCGCGTCCACGTCGGGGTCGGCCACCAGCGCCGCGTAGTCGGGCTGCGCCCGACAGCCGAAGCGGTCGGCCACGGCCTCTGCTCCGCGCCGGTCCCGGCTGGCGACCGCCACCAAACTGCTTCCGGCGGACGCCTGAATGGCCGGCATCAGTAGCGAGCTGATGTACCCGGTGGCGCCCAGCACTCCCCACCTCACGAGCGTCCTCCGATCAGAAGCTCCGCCGCGCGCTCGGCGACGACGATCGTCGCGGCCTGGATGTTGCCGGTGATCATCTCCGGTATCACCGAGGCGTCGGCCACCCGGAGGCCCTCCACGCCGCGCACCCGCAGTTCGGGGTCGACCACCGCGTCGTCGTCGGTGCCGAAGCGGCAGGTACCGACCGGGTGGAACTGGGTCTCCGCGCCTGCCCGCACGAAGGCCTCGAGTTCCCGGCGGCTGGGCTCCGGCGAACGGTCCGCGGCGCCGTCCACGCGGAGGTCGGCGAGCGGCTTGGTACCCGCGATCGCGCGCGCGATCCGAACACCCTCGATCAGCGTCTCGACGTCGTCCGGGTCGGCGAGGTAGTTCGGGTCCAGGCGGGGCGGGTCGCCGGGGGCCGGAGAGCGCAGCGTGAGCGTGCCCCGGCTGCGCGGTCGGGTCACCGCCGGACCGATCGTGAAACCACCGCCGAGCGCGTCGGCGTGGTTGAGGTTCTCCATCGGGGCGAACGAGAGCTGGATGTCCGGCGCGGGCAGTCCCGGGCGGCTCGCGACAAAGCCGCCGGCCTCGCCCAGGTTGGACTCGCGCGCCAGCGGCACCGTCTCCCGCGTCCGGTAGGAGACCGAGACCTGCACGTGGTCGTGCAGGTTCGCGCCGACGCCCGGCAGGTCGTACAACGGTGTCACCCCGCACGAACGGAGCTGCGCGGCCGGCCCGATCCCGGAGAGCAGGAGCAGCTGCGGGCTGGCGACCGTACCGGCGGTGAGCACGATCTCGCGGGCTGCGCGGTACGTGCGGCCACCGCTGACCACTCCGACGGCCCAGCCGCTCTCGACGACGATCCGCTCCACCGGCGAGTCGGGCACCACCGTGAGGTTGCCGCCGGCCAGCGCCGGACGGAGGTACCCCTCGACCGTGTGGTGGCGGCTCGGTCCGCGGCGGGTGATCCGGTACAGGCCGATGCCCTCCTGGCTCCCCACGTTGAAGTCCGGGTTGGCCGGGAACCCGGCGGCGGTCGCCGCCTCGACGAACGCCAGCGCGTACGGGTGCGGCCGGTGCTGTGGCTCGACGCTCACCCGTCCCGACGCCGCCAGCGCGCGAAACCGCTCGCCCATGGCGTCCGCACCCCAGGAGGGCCCGCCGTAGCGGGCCCACGCCTCGAAGTCGGACGCCGCACCACGGATCCACACCAGCGCGTTGATCGCGCCGGAGCCCCCGACCAGCCGACCGCGCGGCCAGGACAGGACCCGGCCACCGAGGTGGCGCTGCGGTTCGGTGCGGTAGCGCCAGTCGTAGTCGGAGTCGAGCAGCCAGGGCCAGCCGCTCGGCCGGGTGATCCGGTCGTCCTCGACCCACGGCCCCGCCTCCAGGACGAGAACTCGCGCGTCCTCGGCGAGCCGGGCAGCGACGACGCACCCGGCGAGCCCCGCGCCGACCACCACGTAGTCGTACTCGGCTTCAGCTCGATCAACTCGCAAGGAAGCCTCCGTCGACCGCGACGACCTGGCCGTTGACGTAGCTCGCGGCGGACGAGAACAGCCAGAGCGCGACGCCGGCGACCTCGTCGACCCGGCCCACCCGCCCGGCCGGGATCAGCGCTTTCCAGGCCGTGGCCCCGCCGACCGTGCGCTCGGACTCGGCGAGCATCGCGGTCTCGATCGGGCCGGGCGCCACACCGTTGACGCGGATGCCGTGCGCCGCCTCCTCCATCGCGGCCACCCGGGTGAGCGCCACCGCGGCGTGCTTGGACGCGATGTACGCGGCGACGCCTCCGAACACCGCACGGAAGCCGTGCACCGACGTGTTGTTGACGATCCCGCCGTGGCCCTGCTTGCGCATCTGCGCGATCTCGTACTTCAGGCACAGCCAGAGTCCGCGCGAGTTGACCGCGAACGTGGCGTCGAACGCCTCTTCGGTGAGGTCGGCGACGCCACCGCCGTGCGCAGCGCCCGCGTTGTTGAACGCGAAGTCCAGGCTGCCGTAGCCGGCCACCGTCGCCTCGACGAGCGCGCGGACGTCGTTTCCGTCGGTGATGTCGGCGCGGTGGAACCGGGCTTCTCCCCCGGCGTCGCGGATCGCGGCGGCCGCGGCCTCACCCCGCTCGGCGTCCCTGGCGGCGATCACCACGCGCATCCCCGCTGCGGCGAACACCTCGGCGGCCCCCTGGCCGATGCCGGTGCTGCCGCCGGTGACGAGTACGACTCGCCCATCCAGGCCCGGTACCGGGGCGCTCATCGCGCACCGACCGGGGCGAGCTCCGCCATCGCGGCGGCGGCGGCATCGAGCTCGGCCGGCGTGACGTCGTTGAGGAACCGCGCGGAGCCGATGCCGGCCATCACCGGCAGGTTCTGGTCGCCGTTGCGGTGCCGGACGGTGTCGGCGAGCGCCTCGCCGAGCGCGTCCGCGTCGCAGAACAGCGGATGCCAGACCGGGAGGCCGAGCGACCGGGCGCACGCCACGACCCGGTGGACTTCGTCGCTCCGCAGCAGGCCGCGGTGCGCGGCGAGGAACGCGGAGAACACGCAGTCGAGCGTGACCGCTTCACCGTGGTAGAGGTCGGGCAGCGCCCGCATCTCCAGCAGCGGCGAGAACGAGTGCCCGTAGTCGACACTGCGTTCGAGTTGTTTTTCCCATAAATTTGGCTGCAGTTCCTCGACCATTCCCTGGATCGCCCGGCCGATCACCTCGTCCGCCGGATTTGCGCCCGTCCAGAGGGGCGGTCCACCGCTGGCAGCCGTCCCACCGGGCGGCGCGGCATCCTGGAATTTGCCCTCGATCAGCTCGGCGCCGTACCGCTCCAGCAGCCCGAACAACCTCGCGTCCTTGATCAGCGCCATCTTGAAGATCTCGCCCATTCCGTTGCGGAGCTGACGCGTCGGGAGGGTGGCGAGAAAACTCCGGTCGATCAACGTCCGGAGCGGTGGCGAGTACGAACCGAGCCGGTTACGAAATCCCTCGAAATTCACCCCGGTCTTCGCCGCGACGCTCACGTCGACCAGGCCGAGCAACGTCGTCGGCACCCGGATGTAGGGAATGCCGCGCCGGTACAGGCTGGCCGCGAGGCCGACGATGTCGAGCATGACGCCGCCCCCGATCGCGATCGGGGGGTTGCGCACCCGGAACGCCTTGGCTTCGTTCATCGCGCTGGCCACCGAGAGCACCAGGTCGATCGTCTTCTGCTCCTCCGCGCTCGGGAGCGAGACCAGGTGGTACGGCACCCGGTGGTACTCCAGGTACGCCCGGAGCCGGTCGCCGTACAGCCGGTCGATCGTGGTGTCGACCAGCACCAGCTGGGTGTCGCTCGGGTCCGATCGATCCACCGAACCGAGCAGAGCCACATTGTCCACCGACAACAGATCGACACTTTCCACGATCTCGTAATGCACTCCGAGCTCGGCCCGGACTTCCCATTTCGCCGACGGACTCGTCACCTCATGGCCTTTCTCGTCCGGCACCTACTGGCGAGTAGACCGTATGCAGATGACAGCGAGTGGTCAATATCCGAATTTCTGAATCGAGGCAAATTCCTGGCCATAACTTTTCTTTCCGGAGCCGTCAAGCCGCTTGTGAATAATTACAATCAGGCTGGGCCTGTTATCACCGCACGACAATTTTCGAGCAAGTCTTTCATCACCTTGCCATTGGCGGATGGCGGATACTTCCCTTGTCCGTTCGTCACCGGGATTCGTACTGTCGATTCGGCGCCGGCCGAAGAGGGCGAGGTGGAAGGTGCCGTTGATCTCACGGCCCGAGGACGCCGACTGCTTGGTCTTCGACTGGGACGGCACGCTGGTGGACAGCACGTCCGCGAACTACCGGGCGCTGGCCGGAACGCTCGCCGGCTACGGCATCACGCTGGACGAAGACTGGTACCGCGCCAGGACCGGCATGTCGTCCGACGAGATGATCGACGTGCTCTCCGCCGGGTCCCTGGACGCCGTCGCCGTCAGCGCGGAGCGGGACGCCCTGTTCCTGCAGACGCCGGGGGCGGTACGGGAACTGTCGGTCGTCGTCGACATCGCCCGGGCCCACGCCGGACGGATACCGCTGGCGGTCGCCTCCGGCGGCTCCGGGCCGGTGATCCGGGCGACGATGCGCACGCTCGGCCTCGACGGACTGTTCGACACGGTGGTGACCAGGGAGGACGTCCGCGCGGGCAAGCCGGAGCCGGACATCTTCCGGCTCGCGGCGGAGCGGGTCGGGGTGCCGCCGGAGCGCTGCCTGGTCTACGAGGACAGCGACGAAGGACTCCTCGCGGCCGCACGCGCCGGGATGAGCGCGATCGACGTCCGGCCGTGGCGATACCACCCGCCCCGCACCTCACCACCGCACTCCGAAGCGTCGCCCGACGTGGACACTGCCTCTCGGAAGGACCGAGCCTCATGAGCGCGCACCGCCTGTACGACGTCACGCCCCCGGCTCGCGACCCGCAGCTGCTGGAGCAGGTGATCGGCGCGGAGCGGTTCGCGGCGTTCGTCGCGGCCGGACGGGAGACCGCCGCGCGCTTCGACGGCCGGAAGATCATCAACATCAACTCGACCCCGGCCGGCGGCGGCGTCGCCGAGATGCTGGAGAGCCTGGTCTCCTACGCCCGGGGGCTCGGCATCGACGCCCAGTGGCACGTCATCGAGGGCGACGACCGGTTCTTCGAGATCACCAAGCGGATCCACAACCACATCTACGGCTTACCCGGGGACGACGGTCCGCTGGGCGAGGCCGAGCACGCCGACTACTTCGCCGTCCACCAGGGCGTGGCGGACCGGCTCGCGGAGATCGTCGGCCCGGACGACATCGTCGTGGTGCACGACCCGCAGCCCGCCGGGCTGGTGCCGCTCGCCAAACAGCTCGGCGTCCCGGTGCTCTGGCGCTGCCACATCGGCGTCGACGTCAGCACCCCGCACGACGTGGAAGGGTGGGAGTTCATCCGGCGGTACGCCGAGCCTGCCGACACCTACCTGCTGACCCGGGTGGGGTACGCACCGGAGTGGATGGATCGGAGCCGGCTGCGGACGGTGCGGTCGTCGATCGACCCGATGGCGCCGAAGAACCGGCCGCTCGAGCCGGCGTTCGTCCGGGACGTGCTGGTGCACTACGGGCTGATCGCCGGCGAGCAACCCGGTCCGCTGGCCTACCCCCGGAAGGACGGCTCGACCGGCTGGGTCACCCGGCGAGCCGACATCCTGCGAGCCGGACCGCCCGCACCGGCGGACGCTCCGCTCGTCGTCCAGATCTCCCGATGGGACCGGATGAAGGACATGCCCGGTGTCGCGCGGGCCTTCGCCGACCACCTCCTCGACACCGACGCACACCTGGCGCTCGTCGGGCCGGCGATCAGCGGATACGCCGACGACCCGGAGGGCGCCGAGCAGATGCTGGAGGCGATGAGCGCGTGGCGCGCGCTGCCCGGCTCGGCGCGGGAACGGATCCACCTGGCGTGCATCCCGATGACCGACCTGGAGGAGAACGCGCTGGTGATCAACGCGCTGCAGCGCCACGCGGCGGTGGTCACCCAGAAGAGCATCTCGGAGGGGTTCGGGCTCACGGTCGTCGAGGCGATGCTCAAGGGAACGCCGGTGGTGGGCAGCACGGTCGGCGGGTTGCTGGAGCAGATCGTGGACGCCGAGTCCGGGCTGCTCGTGGAGGCGACCGACCTACCAGGGTTCGCCGACGCGCTGCGGCGCTTGCTCACCGACAGCGACTACGCCGAGAAGATCGGCGCGGCGGGCCGCGAACGGGCGTTGGACCTCTTCACGGCCGATCGCCACCTGGCCCGCTACGGCAAGCTCATCGCCGAAACGCTGGCCCGCGTCTGACCCGCACGGGATTCTCGATCGGCCTGTGGACAACCCGTGGGCCACGTCCGCTTAGCTGGACGATGGGCGGCACCGAATCACTCCGGTTGCCGAGAGCGAGGTGCCGCCCCGATGAACATGCCGAAGCGCGCACGCAGACTGGCCGAACGGGAGCGCCGGGCGGAACGCCACGCCGCTCTTGTCGTCGAGCGAACGGGCGATCCCAACGAGGCACTGACCGCGGCCGCCGAGAGGTCTGGGGACGAGTACCTCATCGCTCTCGTGCGCGCGGCGGTGGAGGTCGGATACTTCGTCACCGAGGAGAACGAGCGCCTCTACTCGGTTCAGGAGGTCGAGGATTACGAGGCTGCGCTCTCCCGGCACTTGGACCAGGCACCCTGCGACCCCTGTGCGGAGTACTGCGCGGAGGCCACCGAGCAGCTGTACGAGATCATCTCCGCCTTGGTCGCCGGAACCGCCGGGGCCACGGCGGCGCGCTCCATCCTCGAACTCCCCGAACGCGTCTCCGAGGAGGCGGACGACGAAGCGGGTGCGGCCGCCTACACGGCTGTCCTGAGGTGCGCCCTAGTTCTGCTGTTCGCCGCCCGACGAGCCGGTATCGACGAGGTCGATCTGCGCGACGCCACCGCATGGGTCGACGGCGCTCTCGGCCGCGAGTACGCCCGGCTGGCTGCCGTGGTGGCGATCCCGGTGTGCAGCGTGAAAGACCCTGTTGCGCAGCAGGAGCTCTACGGCAAATCCGGTGAGCTGACCGTGGGAGACCTGCTCGACACGCTCGGGGACGAAGTCGTTCCCGCGATGATCTGGCTGGCCGCCGGTCTCGTGGCCACGGTGGGAGATCGGTACGTGCACTGGCTCCGGCAGGTCGTCCTCGAGTCCTTGGAGGACGACGACTCCTAAGCCGCGGGGAGGATCAGGCGGGGGAGGCCGTGGGGACGGGAACGCGGCTGCCACTCGCGGGGGTAACCCAGCGACACCTCCTCGAACGGCACCCCGTCGACGACGTCTCGCAGCGGGATGTGCAGGTGCCCGTAGACCGCCACGGCGGCCCGGTATCGCAGGTGCCAGTCCGCTGTGAGCGTCGTCCCGCACCACTGGGCAAACTCGGGGTAGCGCAGGCGCTTGGTCGGCGTCGGGTGCAGCGGCCAGTGCGAGATGAGCACGGTCTGCTGGTCCGACGGCAGCTCGGCGTCGAGCCGGGCCTGGGTGTGCTCCACCCGGGCCCGGCACCAGTCGGCCCTCGTGGGGTACGGATCGGGGTGCAGCAGAGCCTCGTCAGTGGCCACGACCCCGGCGTCGTAGGCCTGCGCCAGCGCCTGCTCGGCGGTGAGTCCCTCAGCGCGGAACGAGTAGTCGTAGAGCGTGAACAGTGGCGCGATCGTCACTGGCTCCGCGCCGCCGTCGAATACCGGGTAGGGATCCTCCGGCGTGGTCACTCCGAGCGCGCGGCACGCCTCGACCAGCGTCCGATACTTCGTCTCGCCGCGGGGTGCGCCCGGATCTTTCGGGGACGACCAGAGTTCGTGGTTGCCCGGTACCCAAATCACCTTCGCGAACGAGAGCGTCAGGACCTTCAGCGTCCAGGCGACGTGGTCGAGCCGCTCGGCGACGTCTCCCGCGACGATCAGCCAGTCGTCCTCGGCGCGCGGACGCAGCGACCGGACGACGTCCCGATTCTCCTTGTAGCCGACGTGCAGGTCACTGACCGCCAGGAGGTTGCCCACCCACCCATCCTGCCTCGGGACACGCGGCTGTGCCGGGCCTCGTGGAGTGGAGGCCCGGCACCGGGAGCGGTGCCGTATCGGTCAGAAGGGCGGAGGCTCGTCCGGGTCGGCTGCGGAGGCTGCGGGGGCGCGCGTCCCGGCGGGTGCAGGTCGCGGGATCAACGGAGTGGACCAATCGGTCGGTTCACGGCCCGGGTAGAAGCCGGTGTCGTGGACGGGCGCGTCCACCGTGTAGCTGTGGCCGGCAGGGCTGGTCCAGGTGCACGATCCGGTAACCGGGTCGTGGACGAGGTCCCAGCCGGCTTCGTCTTTGGCGCGGTGATGGCGTCGACAGAGCGGCACGAGGTTGGTGGCGCTAGTAGGGCCGCCGTCGACGCGCCGGACGTTGTGGTCGAGGTCGCAGCGGTAGGACGGCTGCGAGCAGCCGGGGAACATGCAGGTCGGGTGCGCCGCGCGGACGAGGTCGGCCCGAGAAGAATGGTGGATAGCCGCGACGACCGGCGCCCAGCTGCTAGACGACGATCGCCCGCGGCGTGTGGGACGTGCATACCCTCTCGATCACGGTCGAGTGCAGCGCGCATTCACTAGAGTCGCCACGTGATCGCTCCCCCGCCCGCGACGCTCGTGCGGCGGAGCCGCATCACCGCGGTGGTGTGCGCCGCGGTAGGGGTGACCACCGCGTTCTGGGCGGCGAGGCGAGGCTGGGATCCCCCGGCGACGCTGATCGCTCACGCCCTACCGGTCGTGCTCGCGGCCGCGCACCAGGCCGCGTTCCGGCGGCTCCGGTGGCGGTCCCGGACCCTGCCGAAGGCGTTCCTTCTGCGTACCCACGACGGGACGCCGGTGCTCGCGACGCCCCGCCCGCAGGCACCGCACGGCGCAGGGCTGATCCTGTGCATCAGCCTGGTTGGCGCCCGCATCGGCAACACCTGGCCGAATCCGGCGATGGACGCGGCGGGGCTGGCGGTCGCGGTGTTCCTCGTCGTGCGATGGGCGGGGCCCGCGTTTCTTCGGCCGTACCTTGAATTGGACGCGGACGGTCTGCGCGTCGGTGTCTTCCGGCCGCGGCTGATTCCCTGGGACGCGATCGGGCCGGACAGTCCCGCGGACCCCGCCCCCGGCGCTCGGGACCTGCCCCTTCCGGTAACCCCCTCGGCCCCCGAGGATCCCGAGGCCCCCGGACGAATCGAGGATCCCAAGGGATCCCAGAACCCCGAACGAACCCAGCACTCTGAACGAACCCAGAACCCCGAACGAACCGACGACCCTGCGAGCACCGACGCCTGGGACTGGGTCTGGATCGACCTGCGAGCCGTCGCCACCGACCACACTCTGGTCGCCGCGGCGATCCGGTACTACCGCGCGAACCCGGACGCGCGCGCCGGCATCGGTACCGAAGCCGGCCACGCCCAGCTGCTCACGAGCCGCTGACCACGATCACTTCCAGCGTCCGCGGGCCGTGCACGCCCTCGACCCGGTTGAGCTCGATATCGCTGGTGGCCGACGGACCGCTGATCCAGGTCTGCGGACGGGTGGCGTCCAGGCGCCGCACAGCGGCGGGGACGGCGTCGACGACCTGGTCCGCGGCGACCACGCACAGGTGGTAGTCCGGCACCAGCGACAGCGCCCGCCGCCCCTGGCCGGGTCCGGCGTCCAGCACGATCGTGCCGGTCGCGACGATCGCCACCGCGCCCCCGGTGATCACCCCGTCGGTGGCATCCAGATCCCGCGACCCGAGAGCCGGGGAGTCCGCAACGAACTCGACGGATGCCGTCGGCACGTCGCGAATCCACTCCTCCGGCAAGCCCGAGGGAACCACCAGCCGCCGCACGCCGCGATCGGCCAGTGCCGCCGCGACCGTGGCCGCCAGTCCGGCCGGGTCGGTGCGGCGAACCGTCGCCTTGTAGTCCTCCAGCCGCTCGACCAGCAGGTCGAGGTCGACCTCGGCGGACGCCACCCCGCCCGCGCCGTGGTACTCGCGGGGCACCGGGCCGACGCCCCGGCCCGGGTGCTCGTCCACCGCGGCCCGCAGCCGGGCGAAGATCTCGTCCTTGGCGCTGGTCACGACGGCTCCCCCGTGGTCAGCTCCGGATCCGGCGGTGGGCTCGGCGTCGTGGTGGGTGGCCCGGCCCGGCGGGACTTCTTCCACCAGGCGCGGAAGCTCTGCTTCGGGACCACAGGCGCGTCCCGGGCCGACGTCCAGCCGCCGATCACCGGACCGGGCAACGCTCCGATGCGACCACGCTTGCCGCCGAGCGGCGCCGAGCCGGCCCATCCCGCCTTCTGCGCGGCGGCCAGACGCGAAGGCTTCTCGAACACCCAGCCGAGCGCCTTCATCGCCAGCTGCTCGGCGGTCGGCACCTTCTTCTCCCGCTTGGCGTCGACCGCGGCGGCGCGCAGGTGGACGAGCACCTCCGGGATGTCGATCCGGACCGGGCACGCCTCGAAACACGCCCCGCAGAGCGTCGACGCGTAGGGCAAGGTCGTGTTCACGTCCGCGTGCGCGCCGAATCCGGTGAGCATCGGCGACAGGATCGCGCCGATCGGCCCCGGGTACACCGAGCCGTACGCGTGCCCGCCGACCCGCTCGTACACCGGGCACACGTTCAGGCACGCCGAGCACCGGATGCAGCGCAGCGCCTGGCGTCCGATCTCGTCCGCGAGCACCCGCGTCCGGCCGTTGTCGATGAGCACGACGTGCACGTCCGACGGGCCGTCGCCCTCGGTGACACCGGTCCAGAACGAGGTGTACGGGTTCATCCGCTCCCCCGTCGACGACCGGGGCAGCAGCTGCAGGAACACCTCGAGGTCCTGCCAGGTCGGCAGCAGCTTCTCGATACCGACCACGGAGATCAGCGTCTTCGGCAGCGTCAGGCACATCCGGCCGTTGCCCTCGGACTCGACGACGCAGAGCGTGCCGGTGTCCGCGATCGCGAAGTTCGCGCCGGAGATCGCCACGGTCGCGTCGAGGAACTGCTCGCGCAGGTAGGTGCGGGCAGCCCCGGCGAGGTCGGCGGGGCGGTCGGAGAGGCTCGGGTCGACGCCCGGGATCTCCCGCTTGAAGATCTCCCGGATCTCCGCCCGGTTCCGGTGGATCGCCGGCACCAGGATGTGCGACGGCTGGTCGTGGCCCAGTTGGACGATGAGCTCGGCGAGGTCGGTCTCGCGAGCGGTGATTCCGGCGGCCTCCAGGACCTCGTTGAGCTCGATCTCCTGGGTGGCCATCGACTTGACCTTGAGCACGTGCTTCGCGCCGGCGTCCTGCACCAGGCCGGTGACGATCCGCCCGGCCTCGTCCGCGTCCCGGGCCCAGTGGACCACCCCGCCCGCAGCGGTGAACGCCGCCTCGAACTGATCGAGCAGCGCAGGCAGGTCGTACAGAACCTGATCCTTGATCGCCGCACCGGCCAGCCGCAGCTGCTCCCAGTCGTCGAGCTCACCGACGACCGCGGCGCGCTTGCCGCGGATCGTGCCGGTGGCCTTCCGCAGGTTGGCGCGCTGCTGGTCGTTGCTGAGCGCCTTGCGTGCCTCGCCGGGGAACGGTCGCCCGTGCAGGTGCCCCTGGCCGACGGGAGGCATCCCGAGGAAGGTACTCATGAGTGCACTCCGTACGGATCGTCCTCGGTGGACGCGAGGATCTCGGCCAGATGCAGGGTGCCGACGCCGGTCCGCAGCCGGGACAGCCCGCCGCCGATGTGCATCAGGCAGGAGTTGTCACCGGCCGTGCAGACCTCGGCCCCGGTATCCAGGACGTGCCGGACCTTGTCGGCGAGCATCGCGGTCGACGTCTCGGCGTTCTTCACCGCGAACGTGCCGCCGAACCCGCAGCACTCCTCGGCGCCGCTCAGCTCGAGCAGCTCCAGGCCGCGTACGTTGCGCAGCAACCGCAGCGGCTTGTCGTCGACGTGCAGCATCCGCAGCGAGTGGCAGGTCGGGTGGTACGTGACGCGGTGCGGGAAGTACGCCCCGACGTCCTCGACCTTCGCGACGTCGATCAGGAACTCACTGAGCTCGTACACCCGCGGCCCGACGCTGCTCAGCGACGGATCGCCGGCCACCTCGGCGAGCCGCGGATAGAAGTGCCGCACCATCCCGGCGCACGACCCCGACGGCGCGACCACCGCGTCGTACTCGCCGAACACGTCGACGAAGTTCCGCGCCAGCGGGATCGCTTCCCGCTGATAACCGGTGTTGAAGTGCATCTGGCCGCAGCAGGTCTGAGCCAGCGGGAACTCCACCGTGTGCCCCAACCGCTCCAGCAGCCGGACCACCGCCTTGCCGGTCTCCGGGAAGACGGTGTCGTTGAAGCACGTCAGGAACAGGGCAACACGCATCGTGATACCAGCTCACACCTTCGCAGCGGTCGACGCCAGTCGACTGGCCAGACTGTCCCAGTCGATACCGGGTCGCGGTTCGTAGCACACCGTCGCCTGGGTGGCGGCGAGCAGACGCCGGGCGTCCGCCAGGTCGGCGACCAGCCCGGCGGCACGGGCCTGGACCAGCAGGTTGCCCAGCGCGGTCGCCTCGACCGGGCCGGCCACCACCGGCAGGCCGGTCGCGTCGGCGGTCAGCTGGCACAGCAGCGCGTTCCGCGCGCCGCCGCCGACCGCGTGGACGACGTCGACCGCGTGATCGGCCAGCGCCATGGCCTCCCGGATCGTGCGGCGGAACGCCAGCGCCAGGCTGTCCAGGATGCAGCGGACGATCTCGTCCGGCGCGGACGGCACCGGCTGGCCGGTCTCCCGGGCGTACGCGGCGATCCGGGACGGCATGTCGCCGGGCGGCAGGAAGCGGGCGTCGTCCACCTCGATGACGGTCCGGCCGGCCGGTACTCCGGCGGCGTCGGCGAGCAACGTCGGGAGGTCGGCGGGCCGGCCCTCGCGCTCCCACCAGCGCACCGACTCCTGCAGCAGCCAGAGCCCCATCACGTTCCGCAGGTAGCGGACCGTTCCGTCGATCCCGGCCTCGTTGGTGAAGTTGGCTTCCCGGCTGGCCTCGCTCAGCACCGGACGGTCGAGTTCCAGCCCGGCCAGCCCCCAGGTACCGCAGGAGATGTACGCGAACCGGTCGCCGACCGCCGGGACACCGATCACCGCCGACGCGGTGTCGTGCGACGCCACCGCGACGACCGGAGCATCGAAGCCGACCTCGGCCGCGACGTCCGCCCGGAACCGCCCGAGCAAGTCCCCGGGCTGGCGCAGCGACGGCAGCAGCTCCGGCCGGAGGCCCAACGACGAGGCCAGGTCGACGTCCCAGGTCCGGTCGTGGACGTCGAGCAGCTGGGTGGTCGACGCGTTGGTGACCTCCGCGCCGATCGCACCGGTGAGCCAGTAGCCGATCAGGTCCGGCACCAGCAGCAGGCGGTCGGCCGTCCGGTACGCCGCCGTGTCCCGTGCGGCGACCAGCTGGTAGATCGTGTTGAACGGCAAGATCTGCAGGCCGGTGCGCTGGTAGAGCGCGTCGGCACCGAGTTGGCCGTTGATCGTCTCGGCCACGCCGTCGGTACGGCCGTCCCGGTAGTGCACCGGAGCCGACAGCAACGCGCCGTCGGCGTCCAGCAGGCCGTAGTCGACAGCCCAGGAGTCGACGCCGACGCTGACCGGCGTGCCGTGGTCGCGGCCGAGGAACCGCAGGCCGCGCAGGATCTCGGTGTAGAGCCCGGCGATGTTCCAATGCAGTGTCCCGGCCAGGCGCACCGGCTCGTTGACGAACCGGTGCGCCTCGGTCAGCTCCACTGTGTCCGGCCCGACCCGGCCGGCCACGACGCGCCCGGAGGACGCGCCGAGGTCGACCGCGGCGAACAGCGTCGGGCTCATCGCAAGAACGCTGCCGCGACGCCGGCGTCGACCGGAACGTGCAGGCCGGTGGTGTGCGTCAGCTCGCCGCCGACCAGCGCGAACGCCGCGTTCGCGACGTGCTCCGGCAGCACCTCCCGCTTGAGCAGCGTCCGCTGGGCGTAGAACTTGCCCAGGTCTTCCTCCGGGACGCCGTAGACGGCGGCCCGGGAGGCGCCCCAGCCACCGGCGAAGATGCCGGAGCCGCGGACGACACCGTCGGGGTTGATGCCGTTGACCCGGATGCCGTGCTCGCCCAGCTCGGCCGCGAGCAGCCGGACCTGGTGCGCCTGGTCGGCCTTGGCCGCCGAGTAAGCGACGTTGTTCGGGCCCGCGAAGACCGAGTTCTTCGACGAAATGTAGAGGATGTCGCCGCCCATCTTCTGAGCGGTCATCACCCGTGCGGCCTCCTTGGAGACCAGGAACGAGCCCTTCGCCAAGACGTCGTGGAGCAGGTCCCAGTCGGCCTCGCTGGTCTCGGCGAGCGGCTTGGAGATCGACAGGCCCGCGTTGTTGACGACCAGGTCGACGCCGCCGAACGCGAGCGCGGCGGCGTCGAAGGCGGCCTTCACTCCGGCGGCGTCGGTGACGTTCGCAGCCACCCCGACGGCCACATCGGACGAGCCCAGCTCTTCGGCGGCCGCGGCGGCCTTGGCAGCGTCCAGGTCCGCGATGACGACGCAGGCGCCCTCAGCCGCGAACCGGGCCGCGATCGCCTTGCCGATGCCCGACGCCGCACCGGTGACCAGCGCGACCCGCCCGACCAACGGCTTCGGCTTCGGCATCCGCTGGAGCTTGGCCTCTTCGAGGGCCCAGTACTCGATCCGGAACTTCTCCGACTCCGGGATCGGGGCGTAGGTGGAGATCGCCTCGGCACCGCGCATCACGTTGATCGCGTTGACGTAGAACTCACCGGCGACGCGAGCGGTCTGCTTGTTCGCACCGAAGCTGAACATGCCGACGCCCGGCACCAGGACGATCGCCGGGTCGGCGCCGCGGAGGGCGGGGCTGTCGGCGTCGGCGTGCCGGTCGTAGTAGGCCTGGTACTCCTCGCGGTACTCGGCGTGCAGCTCGGCGAGCCGAGAAACGATCTCCTCGACCGACGCCGTCGCCGGCAGGTCGACCACCAGCGGGCGGACCTTGGTGCGCAGGAAGTGGTCCGGGCAGGACGTGCCGAGCGCGGCCAGCGGCGCGAGCTTCTCCCGGGCCAGGAAGTCCAGCACGACGTCGCTGTCGGTGTAGTGCCCGACCTGCGGCTTGTCGGTCGACGCGAGGCCACGGATCACCGGGGCGAGCGCGGCGGCCTTCGCGTGCCGCTCGTCGTCGGGCAGCGGCTCGAACCCGGCGACGACCGCCCCGAACGGCTCGGTCGAACCCCGGGTAGCGATGAACTCCTCCGCGGTGCGGATGATCTCCAGCGAGCGGGCCTCGCACTCCTCGGCGGTCGCGCCCCACGCGGTGATGCCGTGTCCGCCCAGGATGCAGCCGATCGCCTGCGGGTGCGCCTTCTTCACCGCGGCGATGTCCAGGCCGAGCTGGAAGCCGGGGCGACGCCACGGGATCCAGACGACCTTGTCGCCGAAGCACTCCTTGGTCAGCGCCTCACCGTCGGCGGCGGTCGCGATCGCGATGCCCGAGTCGGGGTGCAGGTGGTCGACGTGAGCGGCGTCCACCAGGCCGTGCATCGCGGTGTCGATCGACGGCGCGGCGCCACCCCGGCCGTGCAGGCAGTAGTCGAACGCCGCGACCATCTCGTCCTCGCGCTCGACGCCCGGGTAGACGTCGACGAGCCCGCGCAGCCGGTCCAGGCGCAGCACCGCCAAGCCGGACTCCTTCAGCGTGCCCAGGTCCCCGCCGGAGCCCTTGACCCAGAGCAGCTCGACCGGACCGCCGGTGACCGGGTCGGTCTCGGTGCCCTTCGCGGAGGTGTTGCCCCCCGCGTAGTTGGTGTTGCGCGGGTCCGCGCCCAGCCGGTTCGACCGGGCCAGTAGCGCTTCGACCACGCTAGGGGTCGCCGCCTGGGGGTTCGTGGCCGTCGGACTGGTCATGTTGTTCGACTTCCCTCGCTGTCGGAGTGCGGTGTGACGTCGTTACCGGCTCGGGCGGGGGTTCCTGGCCGGCCCGCCCGAGCCGGGGCTCAGTTCCCGGCGCGGCGCGCCGGGAAAGCGGGGTCAGGCGCCCCAGCCAGCTTGCTGACCGCCCACGCGGTCCGTGACGATCTGCTCGGCGTAGCCGGAGCGCTTGTACGCGGCCATCGGGTCCGGGTCGCGGCCCTTGGCCGCCCGCAGTTCGGCGAGCATCGGACGGACGTCGGTGTTGTAGGCGTCCATGAACACCGCGTTGGCGCCGAGCACGTCGCCCTCGGCCTGGGCCGCGGCCAGCGCGTCCCGGTCAACCAGTAACGCCTTCGCGGTGGCCTCCTGGACGTTCATCACCGAGCGGATCTGGCCGGGGATCTTCGGCTCGATGTTGTGGCACTGGTCGAGCATGAACGCGATCTCGTCGAGCGCACCGGGGTCGCGGTCGAAGCCGCCGCCGCGCAGCACCTCGAACAGGATGCGGAACAGCTGGAACGGGTCCGCCGCACCGACCATCAGGTCGTCGTCGGCGTAGAAGCGGGAGTTGAAGTCGAACGCGCCGAGCTTGTTCGCCCGCAGCAGGAACGCGACGATGAACTCGATGTTGGTCGAAGGGGCGTGATGTCCGGTGTCGACACAGACCACGGCCCGCTCGCCCAGCGCCAGCGTGTGCGCGTAGGCAGTGCCCCAGTCCGGGACATCGGTGGCGTAGAACGCCGGCTCGAACAGCTTGTACTCCAGCAACATCCGCTGGTGGTCGCCGAGCCGGGCGTAGACCTCGGCGAGCGCCTCCGCGAGCCGGTCCTGCCGGGCGCGGATGTCGTCCTGGCCCGGGTAGTTGATGCCGTCGGAGAACCAGAGCTTCAGGTCCCGCGAGCCGGTGGCGTCCATGACGTCGACGCACTCGAGCAGGTGGTCGGTCGCCTTCCGGCGGACGCGGGGGTCCGGGTTGGTGACGCTGCCCAGCATGTAGTCGTCGTCCTGGAACACGTTCGAGTTGATCGTGCCGATCGCGACGCCCTGGTCCTTGGCGTGGCGGGCCAGGTCGGCGTAGTCGGAGACCTTGTCCCACGGGATGTGCAGCGCGACCGTCGGGGCGGCACCGGTGTACTTGTGCACCTGGGCGGCGTCGGCGATCTTCTCGTACGGGTCGCGCGGGACGCCGGCCTGGGCGAACACCTTGAACCGGGTCCCCGAGTTGCCGAACGCCCACGAAGGCAGCTCGATGTGCTGGCTGTTGAGTACTTCAGTGACTCGAGGGTCCGTCATGGCGCGTTCTTTCAGTCGAGGTGGAAAACTTCGGGGACGACCAAGAAGCCCTCGTCCGGGCGCCGGTCACCGAGCCCGACGAAGAACGGGCCCATCTCGGCCTGCCAGCGGGCGTTGACTTCCTCACCGGCCATGCCGGCCAGCCCCGCTTCGTAGTCCTCGGTCTCCAGGTAACCGATCAGGAGACCGTCGTCCTTCATGAACAGCGAGTAGTTCGTCCAGCCGTGCTTGCGGAGCGCGGCCAGCATCTCCGGCCAGACCGCGGCGTGCCGCTCCCGGTACTCGTCGAGCCGGTTCGGGTCGACCTGACCAAGCAAACAAACCCGCTGCATTTTGCCTCTGTTCGAACCTGGAGCCCGCTGAGGGCCTCGGTGCCGATCCGGCGCGACGACGCCGCGTATAGGTGAATACTCAAGTTGTCGCGCCGGCTCGGCAGCGTGGCCCTCAGCGGGCCGCCCACATCAGAAGTTGAACTGGTCGATGTTTTTGGCGTCGAAGACCTGGGGCGGGCCGAGCAGGATCGCTCCGTCCTTGCCGATCGTGTACTCGCCCAGCTCACCGGCCTTGAACTTCTCGCCCTCGGCACCGGTGATCTGACCGGACGACAGCGCCGCCGCGGCGTAGGCGCAGAGGTAACCAAGCTTGGCCGGGTCCCAGAGCTCGAACTCCTTGACCGTGCCGTCCTTGACGTACTGACGCATCTGGTTCGGCGTGCCCAGACCGGTCAGCGCGACCTTGCCCTTGTACGGCGAGCTGGACAGGTACCGCGCGGCCGCGGCGATACCGACCGTCGTCGGCGAGATGATGCCCTTCAGGTCCGGGTAGGCCTGGAGCAGACCCTGGGTCTCCTGGAACGACTTCTGGTCGTCGTCGTTGCCGTAGGCGACCTTCACCAGCTGCATGCCCGGGTACTTCTTGAGCTCGTCCTTCATGAACTCGATCCAGGCGTTCTGGTTCGTGGCGTTCGGGGTCGCGGACAGGATCGCGATCTTGCCCTTCTCCCCGATCTGCTTCGCCAGCAGCTGGACCTCGGTGCGGCCGAGGGCCTCCGGGTCGGCCTGGTTCACGAACGCGTCCCGGCCGGCCTTCGCGGCGTCCGAGTCGAACGTCACGACCTTGACGCCACGCTGACGCGCCTGGGTCAGAGCCGGGACGACCGCGTTCGCGTCGTTCGCGGAGACGCAGATGCCGTCCTGGCCCTGCTGGGTCAGCGTGTTGATGTACTGGACCTGCGAGGAGGCGCTCGCGTCGGACGGACCGACCTCCTTGTACTCGCCCTTGAACTCCTTGACCGCCTTCTCGCCGCCCTTGTCGGCGACGGTGAAGTACGGGTTGTTCACCTGCTTGGGCAGGAACGCGATCTTCAGCCCCTCCTTGAGGGGGGCGTCCGGGTTCGCGGAGGCGGACGACGCCGGGCCGGCGGCCGTGTCCTCGTTGGAGTCCTTGGTGGTGCCACCGCAGGCGGCCGCGGCGAGCGTCACCGCGACCAGCGCGGCGGAGAGCGCGGTGGCTCTCCGTGCACGGAGCAACATCATTGTCGATCCCTTTCGGGGTGGTGGTGGGGGTTTGAGATGGAAGTTCAAGACGTCGAGGCGGCCTTCTGGGCCAGCCTTCGTAGTCGCCAGCGCTCCCGTCCCCAGGTGACGGCGTTGGGAGCGAGCACGGAGATGATCAGGAGCCCACCGGTGACGAGCATCAACGTCTCGGACTCGACGTCGTCGAGGATGAGCGCGTTGCGGAGGACGCCGACCAGCAGCACCGCGACGAGAACACCGGGCAACGTGCCCCGGCCGCCGAAGATCGAGACGCCGCCGAGCAGCACCGCCGCCACGACGGTCAGTTCGAGCCCGTTCGCGTTGTCGGCGCGGGCGCTGGAGAACCGGAGCGTGTAGATGATCGCGGCCAGGCCGGCGAACGCCCCGGACGCGACGAACAGCCAGAACGTGATCCGCTTGACCCGGATGCCGGCGAACCGGGCGGCCTCCTTGTTCGAGCCGATCGCGTAGAGCGACCGGCCGACCGGGGTCGCGTGCAGGATGACGCCGACGACGATCGCCAGGACGATCACGAGCACGGTCGGGTACGGGATCGGCAGGCTGCCGAGCGTCTTGCTGGGCCAGGTCGTGTAGCTCACCGGGAAGTCGGCGACCGCCTTGTCACCCAGCAGCACGTAGGCCAGGCCGCGGTAGAGCGCGAGCGTGCCGATCGTGACCGCGAGGCTCGGCAGGCCGACGAAAGTGACCAGGAAGCCGTTGAGCGCACCGGCGAGCGCGCCGACCAGGATCGTGATCGGGATGATCGTCTCGATCGACAGGCCGCCGTTCCACAGCACGCCCATCAGCGCGCTGCACATGCCGAGGTTGGACGCGATCGACAGGTCGATCTCGCCGATCACGACCAGCAGCGTGAGGGTCAGCGACAGGATCGCGATCTCGACGATGTCGAGCTGGGCGTTGGCGAGGTTGAACGAGTCGGCGAAGCCCTCGACGCCGAACGACGCGACCAGTACCGCGAAGATCAGCAGCGCGGTGATCGCGCCTTCCCAGGAGAGCAGCCGACGCAGCGGCGAGTGCTCGGCGAAGGCCGACGGCCGCGGCTCGGACGTGTCCGCCGGGGGCAGGACGGTGGTGCTCATCGGGTCGTGCTCCCCTCGGCGAGGTTTTCAGCAACCGGCGCGGACTCCGGCGGCGGCGCGGCAGCGCTGTTCCCGTTGCCGTTGGTGGGCACCGTCGTGGCGCCGCGGCTGGCACTGGCGCGCAGGGCACGTTCGGCCCGGATCGCCAGCACCCGGTCGAGGGTGATCGCGAGCAGCAGCAGCGCGCCGGTGATGGCGCGCTCCCAGAGCGCTTCGACCTTCAGGACGACCAGCGCGCTTCCGATCGTGGAGAGCAGCAGCGCACCGAGCGCCGCGCCGACGACGGTTCCGCTACCACCGAAGATCGCGACACCACCGACGACGACCGCGGCGACCACGTTCAGCTCGAAGCCGGTCGCCGCCGTGGCGTCGATCGTTCCGAACCGGGCGGCCCAGAGCACACCGGCCAGACCGGAGAGCGTGCCGGTGAGGACGAACGCGACGAACAGCCGACGCCCCACCGGGATACCGGCGAGCCGGGCCGCGTCCGGGTTGGAGCCGATCGCGTACAGCTCGCGCCCGGAGCGCAGGTTGCGCATGCCCCACGCGGCGACGGCCAGCAGGATCAGCGCGATCAGCACCAGGATCGGGATGCCGACGAACGAGCCGCTACCGAGCTTCAGGAACGCTTCGGGCATGTCGGCGGCGTTGATCTGCCGTCCTTCGGCCAGCCAGTAGTCGAGGCCCCGGAAGACGTACATCGTCCCGAGCGTGACCACCAGCGCCGGAATGCGGCAGACCGCGACCAGCACACCGTTGATCACGCCGCAGACGGCGCCGATCACGATGCCGACGACGAACGCGACCGCGATCGGGATGTCGTGATCGGCGAAGAGCAGACCGGTGACGAACGCCGAGAGCCCCAGCACCGAACCGACCGAGAGGTCGATGTTGCGGGTGACGACGACGAGCGTCTGACCGACGGCGAGCAGCGCGACGATCGCGGTGTTGAGCAGGATGTCCTTGAGGCTCTGCACGCCGATGAACCGCGGGTTGACGATCGCGGTGGCGCCGAAGAGCAGGAACAGGGCGACGACCAGGCCGGCTTCGCGCGCCCGGGCGAGGCGGCCCAGCAGCGCAGCGGCGGAACGCTGTTTCTCGATCACCGCCGTGCTCATGCGGCCCGTCCCGTCCGACCGACGGCCGCGGACAGCACGGTCTCCTCGGTTGCGTCGGCGCGGTCGAACTCGGCCGCGAGCCGTCCTTCCCGCATCACGAGCACTCGATCGGCCATGCCGAGCACCTCCGGGAGCTCCGACGAGATCATCAGGACCGCGACGCCCTCGGACGCCAGCTCGGAGAGCAGCCGGTGCACCTCGGCCTTGGTCCCCACGTCGATGCCGCGGGTGGGCTCGTCGACGATCAGCACGCGGGGCTGCGTCGCCAGCCACTTGGCGAGCACGACCTTCTGCTGGTTACCGCCGGAAAGCACGCCGACGGCGTCGGAGAGGCGCCGGTACTTCAGCTGCAGGCGGGTGGCCCACTCCTTGGCGCGGGTCCGCTCCGCCCGTCCGCTGAGCAGACCGAAGCGGGAGAGCCCGCCCATCTGCGTCATCGTGGCGTTGCGCTCGATCGAGAGCTCCATGACCAGGCCCTGCTGGCGACGGTCCTCGGGAACGAGCGCGAGCCCGGCGTCGATCGCTGCGGTCGGACGCGAACCCTTCAGCGCCTTACCGCGAACGGTCACCGAACCGGCGTCGTACTTGTCGATGCCGAAGACGCACCGGGCGACCTCGCTGCGGCCGGAGCCGACCAGGCCCGCCAGCGCGACGATCTCCCCGGCCCGCACCTCGAACGAGACGTCGGTGAAGACGCCCTCGCGGGTGAGCCGCTCGACCTTCAGCGCGACCTCGCCCGGCGTGGTGTCCAGCTTCGGGAACAGGGCGTCCAGGTCACGGCCGACCATCCGGCGGACCAACTCGTCCTCGGTGACCTCGGCGAGCGGGTCGGACGAGACGAACTTGCCGTCGCGCAGCACCGTGACCCGGTCGCAGAGCGCGTAGACCTCGTCGAGCCGGTGCGAGATGAAGACCAGGGCGGCGCCGTCGGCGCGCAGCGTCCGCGCGACCGTGAACAGACGCTCGACCTCGCGGGAGGAGAGCGCCGCGGTCGGCTCGTCCATGATGATGACGCGCGCGTTGAGCGAGAGGGCCTTCGCGATCTCGACGAGCTGCTGGTCGGCGATCGAGAGGCCGCTGGCCGGACGGTCGGGGTCGAGCGCGACGCCGAGCCGGGCGAACAGCGCCCCCACCTGCTCGCGCATCGCCTTGCGGTCGATGGACCGGAAGCGGCCGAGCGGCTGGCGGCCCATAAAGACGTTCTCGGTCACCGAGAGGTCGCCGAAGAGCGTCGGCTCCTGGTAGATCACCGCGATGCCGGCGTCGCGCGCGGCGGCCGGGTCGGCGAACGTGATCTCCTCGCCGTCGAGCCGGACCACACCGGCGTCGGGGCGGTGGACGCCCGCGAGGATGCGGACCAGAGTGGACTTGCCGGCGCCGTTCTCACCCATGAGGGCGTGCACCTCGCCGGGGTAGAGGTCCAGCGAGACGCCGTCGAGCGCACGTAACGCTCCGAACGTCTTGCCCACCCCTTCCAGGGAGAGCAGCGGCCGGGAGGGCTCGCTGTGGGACACGGGACACGCTCCGTTGCAGCAGTGCTAACTGGTGACCGTTGAATGAATCGTTTCAACGCGGTGGCGCTGACCGTACGAGTGAGCGCCATCACGTGTCAATGGTTTCGGCTGCGTGACATTCTCGTGACCCGGGCGGTTAACGGGCGACCACGTCGCGAGCACCGTTCGTAATCGGTTGAGACGTTTCAAACCAGCTCGGTCAACCAGTACGCTCCGGCGCAGGCCGCGCCATCGGAGACAAAGGCCGCGCACAGGAGGCACACATGGGGACGACGAGCATCCGCGAAGTCGCGGAGCGAGCCGGCGTGTCGGTCGGCACCGTCTCCAACGTCCTCAACCGTCCGGAGGCGGTGGCACCAGCTACCCGGGAACGCGTCCGGCGGGCGATCGACGAACTGGGCTTCGTGCGCAACGAGTCGGCCCGGCACTTGCGGGCCGGACGCAGCCGGACGCTGGGCCTGGTGGTCCTCGACGTCACGAACCCGTTCTTCACCGACGTCGCGCGCGGCGTCGAGGACGCGGCCAACGAAGCCGGGCTCGCGGTGATCCTCTGCAACTCCGACGAGCGGCGCGACAAGGAACAGGCCTACCTGGACCTGCTCGAGGAGCAGCGCGTCCAAGGAGTGCTGATCACGCCGGTCGACGTCGACGGCGACCGGCTGGCCCGGATGCGCCAGCGCGGTGTGCCGGTGGTCCTCGTGGACCGGCACGCGAGCGACGGCGACCACTGCTCGGTCGCGGTGGATGACGTCCTCGGCGGCGAGCTGGCCGCCGCCCACCTCCGCGACCTGGGCCACGAGCGGATCGCGTACGTCAGCGGACCGATGAGCCTGGCGCAGTGCGCCGACCGCTACCGGGGCGCGATCGCCGGCGGCGAGATGGAGATCATCGCCGGGGCGGCGCTGAACGTAGCGTCCGGGCGGGACGCCGGCGAACGGCTGCTCGGACTCCGCACTCCCCCGACGGCGGTCTTCTGCGCCAACGACCTGCTCGCGCTCGGCGTCCTGCAGGTGATGGTGGCGCGCGGCCTCTCGGTCCCCGGCGACCTGTCGATCGTGGGCTACGACGACATCGAGTTCGCGGCCGCTGCGGCGGTACCGCTCAGCTCCGTACGCCAGCCCCGGCATCTCCTGGGACGCACCGCCGCCGAGTTACTCCTCGCCGAGGCCGACGCGACCGACCAGCACGTCCACCGCCAAGTGCGGTTCTCCCCCGAGCTCGTCGTCCGGGCCTCCAGCGGCCCGCCCAAGCAGACCGACTGAGCGATCGCGGCCCGTCCGGTAGCCGTGGGTGATGTTACGCAAGTGTCGGGAATCTTGCGCTGTGATGAAGCACATGTATAAAGCAACTTTGCAGAGAATGAAAATTAGTAGAACGTAAGAGTCGTGAGCAGCGACGATACGGAGCCTCCCCAAGCCGGCGCCGAAATCCTCCTCCATACATACCGCGCATCGTCGAACACGGTGCGTAACAGACGGTGCTGCGCACTGAGTACTAGTTTGCATTGCGCAGTAGTGTCGGTTGCGTAGGAGGTGGCGCATGAGGTCGCTGTGGTTGTCCCCCGCATCCGGACTGGTCGTCGTCGAGCCGCCCCGGGGTAGTGCGCTTCTGCACCGCGCACTCCGGGAAGTGCCACTGATCGCCGTTCTCTACCTGGTCTACATGGGCGGACGTCTGGTCGCCGCGCACCACACCGGCGCCGCGTTCGGCCACGCCGAATCGGTCTGGACGTTCGAGCGGCTGATCGGGTTACCCAGCGAGTACGACGTCCAGCAGTTCGCGCTGCAGTGGCCGTGGCTGGTCGAGGCGATGGGTGTCTACTACGCCCGGGTCCACTTCCCGGCGACGCTGCTGGTCCTGGTCTGGATGTTCGTACGCCGTCCGTCGGCGTATCCGTGGTTCCGCTGGACGCTCGTGCTGCTCACCGGAATGGCCCTGGTCGGGCACGTGATCTATCCGCTGGCCCCGCCGCGGATGCTCACCGACCACGGCATGATCGACACCGCGCACGTCTACGGCCAGTCCGTCTACGGCCCGGTCGGAACCGGATTGGCCAACCAGTTCGCCGCGATGCCGTCGCTCCACGTCGCCTGGGCTGCCCTGGTCGCGATCGCGCTGGTGGCGACCGTGCGCAGCCGCTGGCGGTGGCTCGCGGTCGTGCATCCGGTCTTCACCGTCGTGATCGTCGTGGTGACCGGCAACCACTACTGGCTGGACGGCATCATCGGCTGCGCGCTGCTGGTCGTCGCGCTCGCCGTGGTGCAGCCGAGCCGCGCCCGCACGAACGCCGTCGCCAGGGCACGGCAGCTGGCCCGGCGGCACGCCTGGCCTTTCGTGCGCTTCGTGCTGGTGGGAAGCGCCTCGACGCTGCTCTCGGCGGTGATCTTCGTGCCGCTGCTGGGGCTGATGCCGTCCGCGGCGGCGAACACCGTCGCGGCGATCGTCTCCACCCTGCTCTCGAACGAGGCGCACCGCTCCTGGACGTTCCGGAGCGACCGGCGGGGCCTGCCTCCCCGGGTCGCCGCGGCCGGCACCGTAGTCCTGTCGTACCTGATCACGACCGGTGCGCTGCTCGTCCTCGACCTGACGGTGACGGACGCGGGCACGAGCCTGCAGCTGACCGTCATGCTGGTCGCGTCCGCGGTCGGTGGCCTCGCCCGCTATCTGCTGCTCGGCAAGGCCATCTTCCCCGCGTCCTCGGCGGCGTCGCTCGATCTTCCGACGCCTTCGGCCGCCGGCCGGGCGACCGATCCTCAGCCGGACGACGAGGACGACGACGAGGGCGACGCCGTGGGCGTCGGGGCCGGCATCGGAGCGGGCAGCCCGGCGAGCACGCAGCCGAGCGCGTTGTCGATGGCCTCCGCGAGCGCAGCCTGATCGCACCGCTCCGGTGCCAGCGACATCACGGTCGCACCGAGCGCCGCCACCGCCACCGAGGCGACGAGGCGGGGGTATGCGTCCCGTTCGGCATCGAGACCGGCCCGGCGGGCGACGTCCTCCGCCAGTACCCGGCCGAAGCCCCGGAACAGCTCGTGCGCCAGCGGCACCAGGTGCGGCTCGGCCCGCAGGATGCGCGCGCGGAGCAGCGTCCGCTCGCGGTGGCGCACGTCCTGCTGCAAGCCGATCCGGTGCAGCGCCGCTCGAAGCGCCACCAGCGGATGCTGCCCGTCGGGCTGGGCCGCCAGCGCGACACCCAAGTCGTCCGCCTGCTCGCTCAGGTCGCCGACCAGCACGTCCCGCTTCGTCGGGAAGTGGTGGTGGAACGACCGGACGCTCACCCCGGCCACGCTCGCGATCTCGTCGACGGTCGTCGCCTCGAAGCCCTTCTCGGCGAAGAGCCGGAGGGCCGCGTCCTCGATGACCTGGCGGTTCGCCAGGCGCCTGGCGACCCGGCGATCGACGACCGGGCGCCGCGTCTCACCGTCGTCGGGGCGGCGGTCGGGTCGCTGTTCGCCGTCCACTCGATCACCCGCCATCTCGCCGTCAATCGTGCCACGGCGAGCCGGTCACGCAGGGGGCAAGCTCAGACCTCGTCGACGAGATCGGCGACCGAGTTCAGGATGCGCGACGGCCGGAACGGGAACCGGTTGACGTCCTCGGCGCGGGTGACGCCGGTGAGCACCAGCACCGTCTCCAGACCGGCCTCCATGCCGGCGATCACGTCGGTGTCCATCCGGTCGCCGATCATCACCGTGCTTTCGCTGTGCCCGTCGACCGCGTTGAGCGCCGATCGCATCATCAGCGGGTTCGGCTTCCCGACGAAGTACGGCTCGACACCGGTCGCCTTGCTGATCAGCGCCGCCACGGCCCCCGTGGCCGGCAGCGCGCCCTCGTGCGACGGCCCGGTCGGGTCGGGGTTGGTGGCGATGAACCGGGCGCCGCGATCGATCAGGCGAATGGCGGTGGTGATCGCCTCGAAGCTGTAGTTCCGCGTCTCGCCCAGCACGACGTAGTCCGGGTCGGCGTCGGTGAGGATGTAGCCGATCTCGTGCAGCGCGGTCGTCAGACCGGCCTCGCCGACCACGTGCGCGGTGCCGCCCGGCCGCTGGTCGTCGAGGAAACGCGCGGTGGCCAGCGCAGACGTCCAAATCGACTCCGGCGGCACCGCGATGCCTGCTCGCTGCAGACGCGCGGAGAGGTCACGCGGCGTGTAGATCGAGTTGTTCGTCAGCACCAGGTGCGGCCGGCCCTTCTCGACCAGCTTCCCGAGGAACTCCGGGGCACCCGGGACCGGGATGCCCTCGTGGACGAGCACCCCGTCCATGTCCATCAGCCAGCACTCGATGCTCTTGCGTGCGGTCATGATGCAAGCATGCGGCATCGCGGCGTCCTGCATCCGGCAGGCCCCTTCGGTACGGTGAGGTCGTGACCGATCAGGCCCGTGACCCCGTCGCCGACCTGCGGCGGATCGCGTTCCTGCTGGAGCGGGCGCACGAGGCGACCTACCGTGTGCGCGCGTTCCGCTCGGCGGCCGCAGCGGTGGGGAAGCTGGACGAGAACGAGCTGCGCGAGCGGGCCGAAGCAGGGACGCTCAAGCAGCTACCCGGCATCGGCGAAGTGACCGCGCGGTGCGTGGCCGAGTCCCTGGGCGGCGAGGTACCGGTCTACCTGCGCCGGCTGGAGGACACCGCGGGCTCCTCGGTGGACGAGGCGGGCACCGCGCTCCGGACCCTGCTGCGCGGTGACTGCCACACGCACTCGGACTGGTCGGACGGCGGCTCGCCGATCCGGGAGATGGCCGAGGCGGCCCGCGACATCGGCCACGAGTACGTCGTCCTCACCGATCATTCGCCGCGGCTGACCGTCGCGAACGGGCTCTCGGCCGACCGGCTGCGCAAGCAGCTGGACGTGGTGGCCGAGCTGAACGCCGAGCTGGCGCCGTTCCGGATCCTCACCGGTATCGAGGTCGACATCAACGAGGACGGCAGCCTCGACCAGGAAGACGAGTTGCTGGCCCGACTCGACCTCGTCGTGGCGAGCGTCCACTCCAAGCTGCGGGCGCCCGCCGACGTGATGACGAAGCGGATGCTGGCCGCGATCGAGAACCCGCACACCGACGTGCTCGGCCACTGCACCGGGCGGCTGGTCACCGGCCGGGAGGCCACCGGGCAGGGCAAGCGTCCGGAGAGCCAGTTCGACGCCGACGCGGTGTTCGCCGCCTGCGCCGAGCGCGGCGTGGCGGTCGAGATCAACTCCCGGCCGGAGCGCCTCGACCCGCCAAAGCGCCTGCTGCGGCTGGCGGTCGAGGCCGGTTGCTACTTCGCCGTCGACACCGACGCGCACGCGCCGGGCCAGCTCGACTGGCAGCCATACGGGTGCGCGCGGGCCGCAGCGTGCGGCGTGGACCCCGAGAAGGTCGTCAACACCTGGCCCGCCGAGCAGCTACTCGACTGGGCTAGCGGGCGTTCTTAGCCACGCCCAGAGCCCACGCGATCAGCGGCGCCTGGAACGGTAAGCGTCCGTAGGCGATCGCCTTGTAGCGGCTGTCCGACGACCGGCGGGCGTCCAGCGCCATCTGCACGTTCGCGGGGTACACGCCGACGAACAGCGCCGCGGACGCCAGCGCCCCGACGCGCCGGGTCCTGGGCACGGCCACCAGCGCGGCGCAGGCCAGCTCGGCCGCCCCGCTGATCGCGACCAGCGCGTCGGGCGCCGGCAGACCCTTCGGGATGATCCGTGCGAACGGTTTCGGCGCGACGAAGTGCAGTACGCCCATCGTGCCGAGCAGGCCGGCCAGCAACGGTGGGGCCGCCTTCTTCCAGCGAGTAGCCATCCGCGGATTCTGTCCCACCGGCCCGCCCCGCCGGGCCGAGTCGGCGCGGCCGTGCCCGAACTCACGTTCCCTCACCTCGTGGACGCCCGGCGCATTTGTCCGGTGCCGTAGCGTGGTGAGCGTGCTGCTGCTCGGTCAGGAGGATGGAACGCTGCGGGACAACCCGAACGCGTTCATCATCATCGTGTTCGTGATCCTGGCCGGCCTGCTGCTCAACTGGGCGCAGCGCAAATGGATGCCGGGCATGTCCTTCCGGAACCGGATCTTCGTCATCGGGGTCGGCGCGCTGCTCCTCGGTGGCTTCTTCTACGGCTACGTCTACGACGTGAACGCCGCGTAGCACTCCCGCCGCACAGCGGTCATAGTTGCGGGATGAGCCCGTACGTGGAGGCGGTGGCGTATGCGTGAGGTGCTCGATGACCTGTATGCCTGGTGGAGCGCCGGCGAGCCCGTCGGTGTCGGCACCGTCGTCGCGACCTGGAAGAGTGCCCCGCGGCCGGCCGGTGCGTCGATGCTGGTCGGCCCGGACGGCACCGCGGTCGGCAGTGTCTCCGGCGGCTGCGTCGAGGGCGCGGTCTACGAACGGGCCCAGGACGCGATCACGACCGGCGAGTCGAGCCTGGAGCGCTACGGCGTCTCCGACGACGACGCGTTCGCGGTCGGCCTGACCTGCGGCGGCATCCTCGACGTCTGGGTGGAGCGGCTCGACAGGGAGAGCTTTCCGGAGTTCGGCGACGTCGTCGCGGCGATCCGCGGCGGGGCCCCGGTCGCGGTCGTGACGTGCATCGCCAGTGCCGCGGCGCCCACCGGCGACGACCGGGTCGGTCGTCGGCTGATCGTCTGGCCGGACCGGGTGGCCGGCACGCTCGGGTCGGCCCGGCTGGACGAAGCGGTGACCGACGACGTTCGCGGGCTGCTGGCGGCGGGCCGCACCACGACCGTCCACTACGGCCACGACGGTGAGCGACGGGGCGACGACCTGACGCTGTTCGTGTCCAGTTTCGCTCCTCGGCCGCGGATGATCGTGTTCGGCGCGATCGACTTCGCGGCCGCGCTGGCCCGGATCGGGTCGTTTCTCGGGTACCGGGTCACGGTCTGCGACGCCCGTCCGGTCTTCGCCACTCCCAAGCGTTTCCCGGACGCCGACGAGGTGGTCGTCGAGTGGCCGCACCGCTACCTGCGGGCCGAGGCCGACGCCGGCCGGGTGGACGAGCGGTCCGTGCTCTGCGTCCTCACTCACGACCCGAAGTTCGACGTGCCGGTGCTGGAAGTGGCCCTGCGGCTACCGACGGCCTACGTCGGGGCGATGGGTTCGCGCCGCACCCACGAGGATCGGCTGCAGCGGCTGTACGAGGCCGGCCTGACGCCTGCGGAGACCGCCCGGCTGGCGTCCCCGATCGGCCTCGACCTCGGCGCCCGGACCCCGGAGGAGACCGCGGTGAGCATCGCCGCCGAGATCGTCGCTGGCCGCTGGGGCGGCACCGGCGCCCGGCTGTCCACCTTGCACGACGCCATCCACCGCGACACGGAGTCACAACCGTCCGTCGCGCCCTGAGTGCATCGAGTCACTCTTTGCCAGACAACTTCCCCTCCCGGCCGCCACATCGCGATCGAAGGAGCCTTAGGGTGATCGCGAATCACTGCGGTGCCTGAGGAGGAATTCCCATGGCGTACGGCCTGAGCAAGAAGGTCGGTGGCCCCATCCTCCACCTGGCGTTCCGTCCCTGGGTCGAGGGTAAGGAGCACGTTCCGACGAACGGCGCCGCGATCCTCGCGTCCAACCATCTCTCGATCATGGACTCGGTCTTCGTCCCACTCGTCCTGAATCGCGACGTGGTCTACGTGGCGAAGCAGGAGTACTTCACCGGCACCCGGCCGATCGACCGGCTGACCGCGCGATTCATGCGCGGCGCCGGGCAGGTGCCGGTGAACCGGGGCAACAACCGAGCCGCCCAGGAGGCGCTGGACGCCAGCCTCGACGTGCTGCGCTCCGGTCGTCTGTTCGGTATCTACCCGGAGGGCACCCGCTCCCCCGACGGCCGGCTGTACCGCGGTCGCACCGGCGTCGCGTGGCTCGCGCTCACCGCCGAGGTGCCGGTCGTCCCGGTGGCGATGTTCAACACGGAGCGGGCGCTGCCGCCCGGCCGGACGGTTCCCCGCCCGGTACGGGTCGGAATCCGCTTCGGGGAGCCGATGATGTTCGACGAGTACAAAGGTCAGGCCGGGAAGGCCAGGGCGCGGCGTGCGGTCACCGACCAGATCGTGGCCGCAATCGGCGCACTCTCCGGACAGGAGTACGTGCCGCACTACGCTCCGAAGCGAAACACGGACCCCGATGCCGGCGTATGACCGTCCGCGGTCGTTGTACCACCGTCATCAGATCGTGCCGGACAATGGTCCGGTCGGCCGAATCGAGGGCGGAGAGGAGCCGATGCTGGAGAACACGCCCTGGTCGCTCACGACCGAGCAGGTCGGGAGCGAGATCGTGCTGCGCGCGGCCGGTGCGCTCGACCTCGAGACGGCCGGCCAGGTGCGGACCGCAGGAACGGCTGCGCTCCGCGCGTCGGGCCCTCCCCCGACCCTCACCGTCGACCTCGCCGACGTGTCGTTCATCGACTCGACCGGCCTGGGCGTACTCGTGACGCTGTGGCACCAGGCCCGCAACGTCGGCGGGAAGTTCCAGGTGGCGCGGCCGTCTCCTGCGGTGCTCCGGATCCTGGAGATCACCGGCGTCGACGCACTCTTCGACCTCGCGTAGGCGTCAAGGCCGCGACCAGGCGTGGGACCGATCTCACGAGCTGGGGACGCCGCCACACGAGGCAGCACAGGCCGGGTAGCCTCGGGGTGTGCGGTCGCTCCTACTTTCCCCGCGGTGGCTGGTCCGCCATGCGGTGGCGATCGTGCTGATCGGGGTGTGCCTCGGGCTCGCCTGGTGGCAGTGGGGCCGCGCGAACTCGCTCACCGGCAGTGCCCAGAACATTGGTTACGCACTTCAATGGCCGGCCTTCGCCGCCTTCGTCGGATACGCCTGGTATCGGATGCTGCGGTTGGAGCTGCGCCCACCGGCCGAGTCGGACGCCACGACCACAACCGACGCGCCGGCGGACGCTGCAGCCGGCGGGCAGCGCACCGTGCAGGTCCGGCGGCGGTACCGGCCGACCGTCGCCCCACCGCCGCCGGGGAGCGATGAGCCGGACGACGAGCAGCTGGCCGCGTACAACGCGTACCTGACCGCGCTGAACACCCCGAGTACCGTCACCGAAGTTCCAGCCGCCGAAGTTCCAGCCGTCGACGTTCCAGCCCGGAGGACCTCCCCGTGAACCGCTCAGTCAAGTCGGCGCTGACCCGCTTCCGGATCGCCGCGTACGTCGTGGGCGTCGGTCTGCTCGTGCTGGTGCTCGTGGCGATGCCGCTGAAGTACCTCGGCGATACTCCGGAGGTCAGCGCGGTGGTCAGCCCGATCCACGGCTTCCTCTACATGGTGTACCTCGCGGTGACGCTCGACCTCGCGCTGCGGCTGCGCTGGTCGGTGCGCAAGATCATCGGCGTCATGCTGGCCGGGACGGTCCCGTTCCTCTCGTTCGTCATCGAGCGGCGGGTGCACAACCAGGTTCTCGCCCTGCTCGAGTCCCGGAACGAGGCTCACGCGTCCGCGTAGGACTTCACCACGGCCAGGTCCAGGGGAAACTTGACCGGAGTAGGGCCGAAGAGCAGCTGACGGGCTTCGTCGGCGGCGGCGAGAACCGCCTGCCGCACCTCGTCGGCCGCCTCCTCCCGGCAGTGCACGACGACCTCGTCGTGCTGGAAGAACACCAGCCGCGCACCGTCCGGATCGGTCGGCCCCGGCTCCATCGCGTGCAGACGTCGTCGCAAGCCCGCCAGCAGGATCAGGGCCCACTCCGCCGCGGTCGCCTGCACGAGGAAGTTCCGGGTGAAGCGCCCCCGGGCGGCACGCCGCGCCCGGTCTACGGCGGCCGGATCCGCGCCCGGGCGGTCACCGGAATGATCGCCGTCGGCCGAGCCGGTGGCGCCGTCGCCTCTCGGTGAACCCACGCCGCTGGGTGAACCCTCGCCACTGGGCGAGCCCTCGCCGCCCTCCGACCAGTCCGCGGACCCACCGACCGGCGGGCAGGTGCGACCCAACCGCGACCGCACCAGGCGCCCTTCCTCCCCCGCCTTCGCCGCCCCGTCCACCACCGCCAGGGCGTCCGGAAACCGGCGGCGGAGCACGTGCGCCAACCGGCCGCCTTCGCCGCTGGTCTGGCCGTAGAGAGCACCCAGCATCCCGAGCTTGGCCCGGGCGCGGTCGTTGTCGAACGCATCGGCGGCGAGCGCGTCGTACAGGTCGCCGGCGGCCGCGGCCTCGGCCATCTTCCGGTCGCCGGAGAGTGCGGCGAGCACCCGAGGTTCCAGCGCCGAGGCGTCCGCCACCACCAGGACGTGGCCCGGATCGGCCACCACTGCCTGCCGGACCGCCTTGGGGAGCTGGAGCGCAGCCCCGCCCCGGGTGGCCCACCGCCCGGACACGACACCGCCGGGCACGTACTCCGGCCGCAACCGGCCGCCGGAGACCCAGGTGTCTTGCCAGGCCCATCCGTTGGCGGCGAACAGCCGGGACAGCTCTTTGTACGCGAGGATCGGCGCGACGGCCGGATGGTCGATGCGCTTGAGCACCCAGGACCGGGTCGACGGAATCTGGATGCCGGCCCGTCCGAAGGCCCGCACGACGTCGGCCGGGGCGTCCGGGTTGACCTTCAGGCCACCGAACGCCCCGCGCACCTCGGCGGCGAGTTCGTGCAGGCGCACCGGCAGGTCACCAGGGAGCGGACGCGGACCGAGCAGCTTGGCCAGCAGCGCGTCGTGCCGCTCGGATGCCCACGGCAAGCCGTCGTGCCGCATCTCCGCGGCGGCGAGCGCACCGGCCGACTCGGCGGCGGCCAGCAGCCGGAACCGGTCGGGGTGCGCGACCGTGGCCATCCGCGCCAGCTGAGCTCGGTAGACCTCGGCCACCACGGCGACCGGTTCGTCGCCGGGCGGGACAGCAGTATCGGCCGCGGGTTCCACGTCCGCGGCGAAGAGCACCGGCTGGACGTCCCGCGGGCGCGGCGGCGGATCCCGCGGGATCGGGAGGCCACGAGCCCGGGCGAGCGCCGCGGCGAGCGACCGTGGCTCACCCCAGTGCCCCTCGTACCCGACCAGCAGCGACTCGACGAGTTCCAAGTCGTGACAGCGCTCCACCCGCACCCCGGCCTCGAGCAGCGCGGGGTATGCAGCGGCGGCGGTGGGCCAGAGCCAGCGCGGCCGGACGGCCCGTTCCCGTGCGGCGACCTCCCGGGCGAGCACCGCCCCGTCAGCGCACCACCGCACGGGGCCGGCGACCTGGCCCGCCGCGTCGATCTCCGCCAGCGAGCCGCCGCCACCCCACCCCGGAACGAGCGCGATCAGCACGTCCTGATTCTCACCCGCCCGTCCGACAATTCCGCCGCGGCAGGGCGCCCAGCCGTCAGGCCGCCGCCGGAGGCGGGACGATCTCGTTGATCGCGGCGAGTTCGTCGGCGGTCGGCACCCACGCCCCCGCGGCAGCGTTCGCCCGCACCTGCTCGGGGGTCATCGCACCGGCGATCACCGAACTGCAGCCGGGCTGCGCCGCCAGTCCGCCGATTGCGATCTCCAGCAGCGAACGGCCCGCCTCCGCACCCCACTTCGCGAGCGCCTCGACCCGGTCCAGCTTCTCGTCGGTGATGTAGCCGTCGCGGCTGGCCAGCCGGGAGTTCTCCGGCACCGGCCGGCCGCGGCGCACCTTGCCGGTGAGCAATCCGTTCGCCAGCGGGAAGTACGGCAGCACGCCGACCCCGTAGTGGCGGGCCGCCGGAACCACCTCGCGCTCGACGTCCCGCTCCAGCAGCGACCAGTGATTCTGCGCCGAGACGAACGGAACCGTGCCCTGTTCGCGGGCGACGTGGGCGGCTTCGGCCAGCTGCCAGCCGGTGAAGTTCGAGTGCCCGATGTACCGGACCTTTCCGGCCCGCACGAGCTCGTCCAGCGCGGTGAGTGTCTCGCTGATCGGCGTCACCGGGTCGGGGGTGTGCAGCTGGAGCAGATCGATGTGGTCGGTCCGCAACCGCCGCAGGGATTCCTCGACCGCACGCCGGATGTACGCCCGGCCGCCCTTGGCTCCGGCCGCCGCGCCGTACCCCATGTCGGTGCGCTGGTGCCCGAACTTGGTGGCCAGGACGACGTCGTCGCGACGGCCGGCGAGGACCTCACCGAGCAACGTCTCCGACGCCCCGCGTCCGCCGTAGCCGTCGGCGGTGTCGAACAGCGTGATACCGGCCTCGATCGCGGCGTCGACCACCGCGCGTGTTCCGATCGCGTCCAGCCGACCACCGAAGTTGTTGCACCCCAGGCCTATCGCCGACACCAGCAGCCCGGACGTCCCGAGTGGTAGATAGCGCATGCAACTACCTTAGGCCCGGGCGTCCGGGCCCAGTCTTGCTCAGCCGGTCCTGCTCAGTACGGGTACTCAGTCCCGGCTGCGCGCTCCGGACCGCAGCCGCTCCGGGTCGACCTCGCGCTGCGGCCACCGCCGCAGGTACTCCGCCTCGAGATCGGCGGTGCGCACCGAGTGGGTGTCCAGGGCGTCGTCCGAGCCGTGGCGGAGCGTCTCGTGGCGGGTGTCGTGCAGACGTCGCAGCTCCCGCAGCAAGTCGTCGTCGGGCAACTGCTCCGGGTCCACGCCGAGGGCGCCTGCGCCACCGCTGACCGTCATCGTTCCCTCCAAGTCCGGCGAGCCTGTGTCCGAGTCAGAGAGGACCTACCCGTCTGCCGAGCGGCTACGCCTGTCGTCCCCGCAACCTCACTCCTTCCGGTGCGAACGTCACGTATCCACCGGACCGGTCACACCTCCTCTCACACCCACCTCTAAGATGGCGCCGGGTCACGCCACCTGTGTGACTCCTGGTCGAGCAGGCGGCCTCCACGCGTTTCGACGCGGCGGTTCTCGGTGTCCACGCATCGAGGGCGCGTCGCAGGAGGACCACCCCCATGGAGAAGAACGGTTGGCCGGCCTCGCAGAGCCGGGTCACCTGCACCGTGGCCCCGGGCCTGGTGACGATCACGCTGACCGGTGAGATCGACCTTCTGGTCAACGAGGCCCTGGAATCGGCGCTCACCACCGCCACGGAGGCCCAGCCGTCCGACGTCGTCGTCGACCTCGGCGGTGTGACGTTCATCGGTTCGCAGGCGCTGAGTTTCCTGGTCCGGTTGCACCACGTGGCCGCCGAGCAGGGCCGCATGACGACGCTGCAGCAGGTCCCGTCGATGGTCCGCAAGGCGATGATGACGGTCGGGCTCGACCTGCTGTTCGCGCTGGACGGCGCGGCACCGGTCCCCGCGGACCAGCCCGAAGCCCACTAAGCGGACCGGGACCAGACCCCGGATCCGCGGCTGCGGCCCGCGCCGGCCGACGCACCCGGCCGACCCACGTGGCGTAACCGATCCAGTGACCCTGCGCACAGTTCGTCAGCCGCGCTGCTCCGCGAGGGTGAGCCACGACCTCGCGGATTTCGGGTCAGCGCGGGATCGGGTGACAATGGGTGCATGCTGAAGGCACTGCTGCTGGAGAACCTGCACCCCCACGCCGAGGCGATCCTCAGCGCGGCCGGCGTCGAGGTCGACGCGCGGTCCGGCGCGCTCGACGAGTCGGAGCTCATCGATGCGCTGTCCGGAGTCCACCTGCTCGGCATCCGGTCGAAGACCCAGGTGACTGAGACGGTGCTGGAGAAGGCGCCCGACCTGCTGGCGATCGGTGCCTTCTGCATCGGCACCAATCAGATCGACCTGGTCTCCGCCGCCGGGCGCGGCATCGCTGTCTTCAACGCGCCGTTCTCCAACACGCGCAGTGTCGTCGAGCTCGCTCTGGCCGAGATCGTCGCGCTCACCCGTCGCCTGACCGACAAGAACAAGGCGCTGCACGACGGTGTCTGGGACAAGTCGGCCGAGGGCAGCCACGAGGTGCGCGGGCGTCGGCTCGGCATCGTCGGCTACGGCAACATCGGCAGCCAGCTCTCGGTGCTCGCCGAGGCCCTCGGTATGTCCGTCGGCTTCTACGACACCGCCGAGAAGCTCGCGCTGGGTAACGCCCGCCGCTACAGCAACCTCGACGACCTGCTCGACTGGGCCGACGTCGTCACGCTGCACGTCGACGGCCGGTCGGGCAACGCGGGCCTGTTCGGCGACGCCCAGTTCGCGCGGATGCGTCAGGGCGCGATCTTCCTCAACCTCTCCCGCGGTTTCGTCGTGGACCACGAGGCGCTGCGCGCGCACATCGTCAGCGGCCACCTCGCCGGCGCGGCCGTCGACGTGTTCCCGCACGAGCCGAAGCGGCGCGGCGACGAGTTCCACTCGGATCTGCGCGGCCTGCCGAACGTCATCCTGACTCCGCACATCGGTGGCTCCACCGAGGAGGCGCAGGAGGACATCGGGCGGTTCGTCGCCGGCAAGCTGCGCCGACACCGACAGACCGGCAGCACGACGCTGAGCGTCAACCTGCCGCCGCTGAACCTGGAGCCGACGCCCGGCACCCACCGCCTGGCCCACCTGCACCGGAACACGCCGGGCGTGCTCGCGACCGTCAACCGGATCATGGCCGAGCACGGCGTCAACATCGAGGGCCAGCTGCTCAACACCCGCGGCGAGCTCGGCTACGTCGTCACCGACGTGCCGGGCGTGCTCTCCGACGAGGTCCTCGCCGCGCTCGAGGCGATGCCGGAGACGGTCTGCCTCCGTCAGCTCGGCTGACCCTCCAGCCCGCGCCTCGCGCATACCCGCAACCGGCGAACCTGGGACGACACGGCGTCCCGGGTTGTCCGGGGTCCGCGGTCATGACACCGTTCTGGCTGGCGAATGCTGGGCCGCCCGGTCCGGGCTCCGTCTCCTGACGCCCCACCGTTCGTCGCGGAACGGTCGGCCCGAGGCGGACGGAGCGGACAGCGGTGAAGCGCGCCAGGCGAACCCTGCTTCGGCGGACGGTTCAGGGCAGACGTCGGGTCTGGATCGCCGGACCGGGCCGTTGGGCAATCGGCGTGCTGCTGCCGCTCGCCCCGGCGTTGGTAATCGCGACCACCCCGGCCGCCGAGGCGATCCCGGGCTTCCTCTTCTTGATCGCGGTCGTCGCCTCGACCGTGATCGGTGGCCGTGGTCCCGGCCTGCTCGCCGCCGTCACGGCCACCGCCGCGCTGATCGCGACGGTGGACCTGCCCGAGCCGCGGACTTCTGACGACGACCGCCTCGAGTGGCTCTGGGCGGCGGTGTTTCTCCTGCTCACGTCGCTCGCGGTCATATGGCTCGACAACCTGCTCGGGGACGCCGCTCGACGCGCCACCGCGGTGCTGGACCCGTTGTTCGAGGCGGCACCGGTCGGCATCGCGCTGTTCGACCGCGATCTTCGGTTCGTTCGGGTGAACGCGGCGTTCGCCCGAACGAGTGGGCGACCGCCGATGGCGCACCTCGGGCGGACGCTCGCCGAGGTGATCCCGGACGTTTCCACCGAACTGGCCGCGCAGCTCCGCTCGGTGCTCACCGCGGGCACGGTCCTTCGGCACCAGCTGCTCACCGTGACGACGCCAGCCGGTACCGCCCGGCAGCTGATGGTGGACGCCTTCCCGGTCCGCCTGTCGGGTGGACCGGGCGGCTCGATCACCGGAGTCGGCGCGGTCGTGTCGGACCTCACCGAGCGATACCGGATGGAGCAGCTGGAGCGCGAAGCCGAGCGGATGCAGGCGACCGAACGGCTCAGCCACCGCCTGCTCGAGTCGCAGCGGATCGCTCAGCTCGCCGGTTTCGAGGTCAACCTCGCCGCCCAGCGCAGCATCTGGTCGGAGGAGCTGTGCACGCTGATGGGTCTGGACTCGCCGCCGGCGACGGAGGACGAGGTTCGCGCTCGCATCCACCCGGACGAGATCGAGCGCCTGACCGCGATGCAGGCGCGGGCGATCGCGACCGGCGCTCCGTTCACCGTGGAGACCCGGATGATTCGTGCGGACGGTGCGGTTCGGGAGATGCTGGTGCACGGCGAGGCGGTGCGTGCCGGCGACGACCCGGAGGCCGAGGTCGTCGGTCTCTGGGGTGTCGTGCAGGACGTCACCGACGCGAAGGCCACCGAGGACGAGCTGTACGCCGCGCAGGGCGAGCTGGTCGCGGCACAGCGGGACGTCGCCGAGGCACGCGCGGAGATCCTGGCCGAACGCCGGGTGCTGGAACTCTTCCAGCGGGCGATGCTGCCGACCTCGCTGCCCGACATACCGGGTGGAGCGCTGAAGGCCGACTATCTCTCGGTCGCCGACCGGATCGACGTCGGCGGCGACTGGTACGACGCGTTCCCGCTGCCGGACGGCCGGATCGCGCTGTCCGTGGGTGACGTCATCGGTCACGACCAGCACGCCGCAGCGATCATGGGCCAGATCCGTTCGGTCAACCGCGGTTACGCGCTGGAGGACCCGGACCCGGGTGGGGTGCTCACCCGGCTGAATCGGTTGCTGACCCTCGGCTACCCGGCCGGAACGCTGGTCAGCGCCGTCGTCTGCGTGTACGACCCCGGCATCGGCTCGCTCCGGTGGGCCAACGCCGGCCACCCGTACCCGCTGCTCGCCCCCGCCCCGGCGCCGGAGGCGTGTCCGCACGTGACCGTCCTGGGGACCGCCGACCCGATCCTCGGCGCGTCCGCTACCCGGACGTACTCCAGCCGGACGCTGGCGGTGCCCGAGGGCGGCACGTTGCTCCTGTACACGGACGGCTTGATCGAGCGCCGGTACACCGACCTGCGGGTCAGTCAGGAGAAACTCGCCACGCTCCTGTCCCAGATCGTGTCGGCCCCGGGTCCGGTCTCGGTCGACGACGTCATCGACGGCGTCACGTCCGGAATGTTGGCCGACGGAGTCTTGGAGGACGACGTCTGCGTGCTCGCACTCCAGCGCGGCGTGGAGGGCGACTGTCTGCCTCCGCCCGGCTCCCCCGGGTGACTCGCCGAACCGGGTCTTGGCGCATCGTCACGTAGGGTGGTGGTTACCGCCACCGTCGAGAGGGTCTCGTCCGCCGATGACACACGCCACCGGAGCGCGGCCCCTGGGGCCGACCGTCGGCGTGCGAGCACGACGGGCCGTCGCGCGGCTCGCGATGGCGCTGTGCACGGCGTTGATCGCTGCCGGAGGCCTCGGCGCGGTCGCCGTACCCGCGGTCGCGACGGCACTCGGCGCCCCGGGCTGGGGTACACCCGGCCCGAGTACCAGCGGCCTGGGTGCAGCCGGGTCCGGCAGCGGCTCCGGCTTCGTGGTGGGAGCGACGCCCGCCACGGTCCGCGCGGCTACGCACGCGTCGGCGCGTGGCACCGCGAGCCGCGCCCGTCCGCAGAGGCAGCAGGAGAACTCCAAGCCTGCGTTCACGACCGCCCAGCGAATCCACGCGGACGTGCTCCCGGCCGGCACGACGGTGGGGCGGATTGGGCTCGCCGAGCCGCTGCTCCCCGCCGGCCGCACGCTGACCGACGCGCCCAGCCGAGCCCCGCCGGCACCGGCCGGCCTTCCCGACACCCGCGCACCACCCGCCTCCGGACGCTCCTGAGCCGTCCGGCGCCCGCCGCATTCCCGAGCGCGCGCCGGTAACCGCCTCTCGTCCGGAGGACCATTCATGAAACGCGCCAGCCTGGCGCGCGCGTTGTTCGCGTGCGCCGTCATCGCCGTCTCCGTCTACCTCACCGTCACCGCCAGCCCGAGGCTGGGCCTCGACCTGCGGGGCGGGACCCAGATCGTGCTCGAAACCAAGAACACCTCAACGACCCGAGCCGACGCCGAAGCGACCGACCGCACGGTGGAAGTGCTCCGCCGCCGGATCGACGCGCTCGGCGTGACCGAGCCGACGATCACCCGCTCCGGTGAGAACCGGATCATCGTCGAACTGCCCGGCGTCCAAGATCCGGCCGAGGCCGCCGCCGTGATCGGGCGCACCGCCCAGCTCACCGTGCGGCCGGTCCTCGGGCCCGCCGAGGCCGCCGCCGCGACACCGACTCCCGACGCGAGCCCGGACGCCACCCCCGACGCGACCGGCGGGGCTCCGGCCGACGCGACCGGGGCGGCGCCGGCCGACCCGGCGGCGGAGGTCACGCTGACCGATGATGCGGGAATTCCGCTCCGCCTCGGTCCGGCCGCGCTGACCGGGGAGGGGATCGCCGACGCGGCGGCGTCGTTCGACGCCACGAGCGGACTCGGCTGGTTCGTCACCGTGGACTTCCGCGGCTCCGGCGAGCGGGCGTGGGAGACCGTGACCGGAACCGCGGCGTGCTCGCCGTCCGGCGATCCGCGCCGCCGCGTCGCGATCGTGCTCGACCAGGAGATCGTGTCGGCTCCGCAGGTCGGCGAGGACGTACGGTGCGACGTCGGCATCGTCGGCGGGTCTACGCAGATCACCGGCTCGTTCACCAAGGCCGAGGCGAACGACCTCGCACTGCTCGTCAAGGCGGGCGCGCTGCCGGTGCCGGTGGAGAACGTCGAGCAGCGGACCGTCGGCCCGACGCTCGGCGCGGCCGCGATCCGGGCGAGCGCCGAGGCCGCGGCGATCGGCATCGCGCTGACCGTCGGGTTCCTGCTGCTCGTCTACCGGCTGTCCGGGCTGGTCGCCGCGTTCGCGCTGGCCGGGTACGGAGCGCTGGCCTACGGGGCGCTGACTGCGCTCGGGGCGACGCTGACGCTGCCCGGCCTGGCCGGGTTCGTGCTCGCGATCGGCATGGCGATCGACGGATGCGTGCTGATCTTCGAGCGTTCCCGGGAGGACTTCGCCGGAGGAGCCCGTAGCTTGCCGACCGCCGTCGGCAGCGGCTTCCGCAACGCGTTCTCGGCGATCGCGGACTCCAACGTCACGACGCTGCTCGCCGCCGGATTGCTGTTCTTCCTGGCGTCCGGCCCGGTCCGCGGATTCGGCGTGACGCTGTCGATCGGTGTACTCGCCTCGATGGTGAGCGCGCTGCTGTTCACCCGGATCTTGATGGAGTTGCTGATCGCATTGCCCTGGGTGCGACGTCATCCGGCATGGACCGGGCTGGCCGGGCCCGGCCGCGTGCAGCGCTGGATCACCGGGCGAGGCATCGACCTGATGCGTCACCGCAAGGTGTTCCTGGCGGGCTCGGCCGTGCTGGTCGTGGTGGCGCTGGCCGGGATCGGTATCCGCGGCCTCAACCTCGGCGTCGAGTTCACCGGCGGCAGGCTGATGGAGTACACGACCGATCGGTCGATCGCCGTCCGCGACGCCCGGCAGGCCGTCGCTCACGCCGGCTTCCCCCGTGCGGTGGTGGTGGAGTCCGGTGACGAGGACCTGAGCGTCCGGACCGAACGGATCTCCGACGCCGAAGAGCAGCGGATTCGGACTGCGCTCGCCGACGCGTCCGGCGGATCGGTCGAGCGGATCCGGGACGAGCAGATCGGGCCGTCGCTGGGCAGCGAACTACGGACGAAAGCGCTGATCGGGCTCGCGATCGCTCTGGCTGCGCAAGCCGCCTACCTGGCGCTGCGGTTCCGCTGGACGTTCGCGGTCGCGTCGGTCGCGGCGATGATGCACGACGTCCTGATCGTCGTCGGGCTGTTCGCGTGGCTCGGCAAGAGCCTGGACGGGGTGTTCCTGGCCGCCCTGCTCACCGTGATCGGGTACTCGGTGAACGACTCGGTAGTGATCTTCGACCGGATCCGGGAACGCTGGCGCGGCGCGAACCGTAGGGCACCTTTCGCGGACGTCGCGAACGAAGCGGTGCTGCAGACCGTGCCGCGCACGGTGAACACCGGTCTGGGCGCGCTGTTCATCCTGACCGCGCTGGCGGTGCTCGGAGGTGACTCGCTGACCGACTTCGCGATCGCGCTGCTGGTCGGCGTGATCGTCGGTACGGCGTCCTCGGCGCTGACCGCGACGCCGATGGCCGTGCTGCTGGAGAATCGCTGGCCCGGTCGGATCCGCGGTGCCGGGTCGAAGGCCGGCGGGCCGAAGACGGGCAAGAAACGGCCCGTCCGCGCCGACAGCGGGGCGGTGGTCTGATGCACACCGCTGAGATCCTGCTCGCGCTCGGTGGCGCGTTCCTCGCCGCCGGAATACTCGCCCGGCTGGGCGCCCGGATCGGACTCCCGACGATTCCGGTGTTCGTCCTGGCCGGGGTGCTGCTCGGTCCGCACACGCCGGGGCTCGCCCTGATCGAGGACCCGTCGCACTTCGCGCTGCTGTCCACGCTCGGCCTGATCTTCCTGCTCTTCTACCTGGGCCTGGAGTTCCATCTGGACGATCTGGTCAGCGGCGGGCGCAAGCTCGCCGTCGCCGGTCTGGGATACCTACTGCTCAACATCGGCGGCGGCCTGGCCTTCGGGTTCGCGCTCGGCTGGGGCGCCCGGGAGGCGCTCGTGCTGGCCGGGATCGTCGGTATCTCGTCCTCGGCGATCGTGAGCAAGCTGCTGATCGAACTCGGGCGGCTGCGCAACCCGGAGTCCCGGTTGATCCTCGGCATCATCGTGGTCGAGGACGTGTTCCTGGCCTTCTACCTGGCGGCGCTCCAGCCGGTTCTGGGGGACGCCGACAGCCTCGCCGCCGCGGCGCTCCAGTTCGGCGTCGCGTTCGCGTTCCTCGCGCTGCTGTTCGGGCTGGCGCGGTGGGGTACCCGCTTGGTGTCCCGGCTGCTCGACGTCCGGGCGGACGAGCTGCTGGTCGTGATGTTCGTCGGGCTGGCGGTCGTGGCTGCCGGAGCCGCCGAGGAGCTCGGGGTGTCGGACGCGATCGGGGCCTTCATGATCGGCCTCGTGATCGGGTCGACGCCCCACGCGGAGCGGGTGACCACGTTGGTCCACCCCCTGCGGGACGCGTTCGCGGCGCTGTTCTTCTTCACGTTCGGGTTGACGATCGACCCGGGTGACGTGGTGTCGGTGGCGGGCCCGATCGCGGTGGCGGTCGTCCTCACGATCGGGCTGAACCTGGTGGCAGGACTGGGAGCCGCGCGCCTGTACGGGTTCGACCGGCGCGCTGGGACCAACGTCGCGGTGACCGTGCTGACCCGGGGCGAGTTCTCGATCGTGCTCGGCACGCTGGCGATCGGTGCCGGGCTCGACTCGCGGGTCGCGGCTTTCGCAGCCGGATACGTGCTCGTGCTGGCGATCATCGGGCCGCTGGCCGTGGTCCGTACCGAGTGGCTGGCCCAATTCGTGCCGTCCCGGCTCCTGCCCGCGGCCGTTCCCGGGCCGGACGGGACGCCGGCACCAGCGGTGCTGCCGGCCGCCTCCACGGCGCAGACCAGCATCGGTGCCGACGAACTCGTCGCACCGACGCGGGAGGCGACGCCCGAGCCCGCGAGGGAGCCCGATCCGGCGTCGGGACCGGTCGGCAAAGGCTGAACCTGCTGACCTGCTGACCTGCTGACCTGCTCTCCGATGCCGGGGCGGATCCGGAAACTTTCCCTCCGCCCCGTCATCGGGCTGTGGACAACGAGGAAATGGTCGTACGTCAGTTCTAATCTTCGTCCATGGGCACCGACTTCGACTTCTTGCAGCTGCGAACCATCCGACCAGGCCCCGAGCTGGTCGGCGTTCTCACGGCGCTCGACCCGATGCCCCGGTCCGGGCTGGACGCGAACGGTCTGCCCGAGGCATTGCCCGACGCGGCCGACCAGGTCGTGATCGCCCAGGCCTGGCAGCGCGTGATCGCCTGGGCGGACGCCCGATTGAACGCGGCGATCCTCGACGTGGCCGGCCGCTCGGCCGAGGCCGACGAGGAAGACTGGGGCCGCGAAGAGGTCGCCGCCGCGCTCCGCATGTCCAACGCCGGAGCCGCCGACCGCATCGACGTGGCGCGGGCACTGTCCGGCCGCCGGTTCCTCACCGGCCGGGCCCTGGCCGAGGGGCGCATCACCTATCGCCACGCCGCCGAGATCGCCAACGGCCTCCAGCCTCTCGAGGACGACGATCTCGCCGCCGAGGCCGAAGCCCGTCTCCTCGACGCCGCTTCGAAGAAGACCCCCGCGCAGACCGCCACGCGCGCCCGCAAGGAAGTCATCAAGGCCGACCCGGAGGGAGCCGACAAGCGTGCCAAGCGCGCGCGGACCGGCCGCCGCGTCGACTTCTTGCCTCTTCCCGACGCCATGACCGAACTCCGCGCCTTCCTGCCCGCCGAGGGTGCCGCCCGCATCCGGATCGCGCTCAACCAGCTGGCCGGGCGCTCGCGCTTCGCCGGCGACAAGCGCACGATCGACCAACGCCGCGCCGATGCCCTCGTCGCCCTCTCCGAACTGGGCCTTCTCGCGGCCGATCAGCGCGCGTGGCTACCCGAGACGACCTCGCCGGACGGTCGACCGAGCGACGCTTCGGGCGCTCCCCCGCCCGGCGCCGACCCGACCGGCACCGACACCGACACCGACACCGACGACCCTGATCCCGGCGCGGCGTCCGACGCCTTCCTGCGACGCTGGGCGCGGGCCGTCCGGGCGATCGTGACCGGCCGGCGCGCCGCCCCGCCGCGCGTCGCCCTCGTCGCGCCGTTGAGCACCGCGCTCCGGGGCACCCACGAACCCGGAGACCTCACGGGCTACGGCCCCGTACCGCCCTCGATCGTCCGCGAGCTGGCCGGCGATGGACGCTGGGAGAAGTGGCTCGCCGACCGGCGCGGCGTCGTCGCCGACCTCGGCCGCTCGGTCTACCGCCCGTCCACCTCGTTGGCGGCGCTGGTGCGCGCCAACTACCCCACCTGCATGTTCCCCGGCTGCTCGCAGCCGTCCTACCGCTGCGACCTCGACCACAACGTCCGGCGCATCGACGGCGGCACGACCGGCCGGGCCAACCTGGTGCCGCTCTGCCGCCGCCATCACCGCGCGAAGGACGAAGCGGGCTGGCAGATCGACCATGACGTCGAGCAGAGGACCTGCACCTGGATCAGCCCCGCCGGTCACAGCTACACGGTCCAGGCACCTGGCTACGACGTCGAGACGTCGCCGTTCGATTGCTCCGACCGGGACGATCCGGTCAGCCCATCGCTGGCTTCAGTCGTCGCCGCACCCGTTGCCACCTCGGACGTGGACGACGACCCACCGCCCTTCTGAGCGGACCACCGCACGACGGTCACCGGGCCCCACGGGAGCCCGGTCACCGGCATGCCCGCCGCACGCGGCGCACCGGCATGCCCGCCGCACGGGGCGCACCACCGTCCGCTCAAGGTTGACCGGTCTCGCCGGCCACATCCGCGTGCACCGCCGGGATGCTGCCGAGTCGACCGGCGCGGAAGTCCTCGAACGCCTGCACCACCTCGGCCCGCGTGTTCATGACGAACGGCCCGGCCATAGCCACCGGCTCCCGGATCGGCTGACCACCGAGCAGCACGACGTCGAGGTTCGGCGTCCGCGACTCCTGGGTGGGGTTCGCCGCGACCGTGATCGTGTTGCCATCCTCCAGGACCGCCAGCTGCCCGGTCCGGATCGGGCGTCCCTTCGCGCCGACGGTGCCGGCTCCGCCGAGGACGTACACGAGCGCGTTGAAGTCCCCCCGCCACGGCACGGTGACGCTCGCCCCCGGGCTCAGGGTCGCGTGCACGATCGTGATCGGCGTGTACGTACTGCCCGGCCCGGCGTGGCCGTCCAGCTCACCGGCGATCACGCGGAGCAGCGCCCCGCCGTCCGGTGAGCTGAGCAGCGCGACCTTGTTACCCCGGATGTCCTGGTACCGCGGCGACGCGAACTTCGACGCGCGCGGCAGATTGACCCAGAGCTGCAGCCCGTGGAAGAGACCCCCGCTGGCCACGAGGTGCTCGGGCGGCGTCTCGATGTGCAGGATGCCACCGCCCGCGGTCATCCACTGCGTGTCACCGTTGGTGATCAGCCCACCGCCGCCGTTCGAGTCCTGGTGGGCCATCTCGCCGTCGATCATGTAGGTCACGGTCTCGAAGCCCCGATGGGGGTGCCACGGCGTTCCCTTCGGCTCCCCGGCGCCGTACTCGACTTCACCCATTTGGTCCAGGTGGATGAACGGGTCGAGTGCGCGGAGATCCACCCCGGCGAACGCCCTCCGGACCGGGAACCCCTCGCCCTCGTACCCCTGCGGCGCGGTGGTGAGGCTGGTCACCACGCGCGGACGGTCGACGACGGGGTCGATCGGCGCGAGCCTCGGCAGGGCGAGCGGATTGTCGACGGTGATCGCAGGCATCGGAACCTCCCAGGGTGTGGCGCACTTGACCACTTCTACAATGTAGATGACGTGTCAACCATTCCCGAGGCGCCCGGGGATGGCACGATGCGCGCGTGGTCGGATCAACCTGGTACGGCGTCGTCGTGGTCGCAGCCGCAGCGCTCGTTCCCGCTGCGGGCGTCGCGATCGCGCTGGCACGACGGCGGGCCCGGCGCGGTGCTGCGCATCCGTGGCGGTGGTCGTTCGCCGAGGTCGGGCTCGTTGTCGGCACCGCGCCGTGGCTCTGGATGATCCTGACCCCGCGAGGATCGGGACGGTCGGTGGAGGCGGTCCCGCTGGTCGGGCTGTACGCGCAGCTCACCGGCGACCCGGCGGTCGCGGTCGAGCAGATCGGCGGCAACCTCTTGGTGTTCGCGGCGTTCGGGTTCTGCGCGCCGCTGCGCTGGGATCTCCGCCTACCGCTGGTGGCGGCGCTGGCGTGCGCCGGTTCGATCACCGTCGAGCTACTGCAGTACGGCCTTGCGATCGGCCGCGTGACCAGCGTCGACGACGTCCTCCTGAACACGCTCGGGGCCACCGCCGCCGCGCTCGGCGTCGCCCTGATGCAGTTGCTGTCAAAGCGCCGCCAGGCGCGCGCAGTTGCCTGAAACCTGGAGCCCGCCCAGGGCGGCGCTGGCAGTCGAGCGCGACGCAAATCCCAGTCGTGACCGGTCGCGAACAGGCGCGCGCACGCGGCTGCATCCGTTCGGGCCGCGACATCTGCCTTGCGTCTCTAGTCGTCGCGCTCGCCTGTCAGCGTCGTTCTGGGCGGGCCGCTCACAAAGGGGCGGGGTCGTCTATTAGGTCCTGATCCAACAGCGCAAGGAACGCATCCACGACGATCGGGTCGAACTGGGTGCCACGAGCACGTTCGATCTCGTCGCGGGCCGCGCGGGCGTCGAGTGCCGGCGCGTAGGGCCTGTCGACGCGCATCGCCGCCCAGCTGTCGCAGACCGCAATGATCCGCGCGCCGAGCGGGATGTCCTCACCCTTGATGCCCTCGGGGTACCCGAGGCCGTCCCACCGCTCGTGGTGCGCCGCCACCAACGGGGCGAGCGCCGCATGATCGCCGACGCCGCGGAGCAGTCGAGCCCCTTCCGCCGGGTGGCATCGCAATGCTCCCCACTCGGCCTCGGTGAGCGGATCGGTCTTACGGAGGATCGCCGCCCCCAGACCGAACTTTCCGATGTCGTGCAACCGTCCAGCGGCGACGACCTGCCGCAGCTCGATGTGGTCGAGCGCCAGGTAGCTACCGACGAGCAGGCACCACCGCGCCACCGCGGTGCTGTGCTCGTGGTCGCTGAGCACACGGTCGACCCGGTCGGCGAGCCACGCCAGCTCCGCCGGGACGTCCGTGTCGTCGGCGAGCGTCCGACGGTCGGCACGGCCGGCGACCACGACGCGGTCTCCGCCGCGCTCCTTCGCATCGCTGAGCGCCCGGTCGGCGTCCCGAACCAGGCGTTCCATGTCGACGACGAGTTCCGACGCGCCGTCGGCCGCCGGCTCGGTGAGGTGTCCGGCCGCGGTCGCGACGCCGAAGGACCCGGTCACCGCGACCGACGCACCACTTCCGACGACGATCGACGTCCGCCGAAGCGCCTGCCGGAACCGCTCGGCGACCTCCATCGCCGCCTCCTCGTCGGTCTGCGGCAGCAAGCAGGCGAACTCCACGCCGCCGTACCGGGCCAGCACGTCGCCGGGGCGCGCGGCGATGCGCAGGCGGTCGGCGACCTGCACCAGCACCGCGTCACCGGCCGCCCAGCCGTGGTGGTCGTTGATCTCGGCGAACGAGTCGAGATCAACGAGGATCAGACCGGCGCGGCCGTTGCCGTGCAGAGCCCGCTGCGCCTCGACTCCTAACAGCGCCTGGAAGAACGGCCGGTTGTAGAGGCCGGTCAGGCCGTCGGTGACCGCGGTCCGTCGCTGCTCCTGCAGCGCACGGTCCAACTCTTGAGCGAGCCTGGTCCGTTCCCGGGTCGTGAGTACCTGGCGAGCGAGCAGTCCAGTAAGTACCAGGCCGGTCACCGCGAGCCAGACCGTTTCGACCTTCTGGTTGCGGATCTGGTCCACACAGACCAGGAGCGCCACCACGAGTCCGGAGACCAGCACCGCACCGAACGCTCGGTCGTGGTCGAACCGTTCCACCGGAGGCTCGACGTCGGGGTGCCGGACGGCGGCCAGCCCGCCGAGCGTGAGCAGCACCGCCTGGGTTTGCCACCCGAGGTTCACCAGGCTGGTGTCGGAGTAGGTGTCGTTCGCGTCCGCGAACGCGTAACCGGCATCGGCGACGATGCCGAACAGGTACCCGCCGATCGAGAGCAGGATCGAGCAGGGGATCCCCCGGTGCCCGGCGAGACCGGCTCCGACGAGGGCGACGACGAACACCAGGCCGACGGCGGGGTAGGCCAGATCCGCGGCGATGTCCGCCCGGACCGGATCCGAGCCACCGAGGAGACGCCAGGCCACGGATCCGACCGCGAGGACCACCAAAGCGGCGTCCAGCAGCGCGCGGGCCCGCCACAGCTTGCGCGTCTCGACGAACCCGAACCACGCGGCCGGGACCAGCAACGCGTAGGAGGCCGTATAGCCGACCTCGGCGAGCGGCACCGCCAGGTCGGTCTCGGCGACCGCCGCGGTCCGGTCGGGCGCCAGCCAGACGCCCCAGACGCTCCATGTCAGCTCCCCGGCCAGCCAGCAGGCGTGCGAGGCGGCGAGCCAGATCCAGACCACTCTGATGCGGCCGGTACTGCGACGTACCGCGAGAACTCCGAGGAACGTCGCGGCGGCGATCGGGAGGAGATACAGCGCATCGGTGACCAGCGGCGCGGCCCAGGTACCGCCGGCCGCCCACGCGAACGACTGGTAGAGGACCAGCCAGACCAGACCGCACACCGCGGACAGCCGGCACAGCTCGTCGCGGCAGACCGCCTTCCGGTGCGCGACGAACGCGGCTGTGCGGCGCTGGTACTCGGTGTGTTCGGCCAATTCGACGACAGGCCCAGGGAGCGCGCCGTCGTGGTTGACCGCACGTCTGTCGCCGGAGCCTGGCGAGAACGTCACGGCATCCCGAGTAGGGCGAGGGCCGCATCCGGACAACCGCCGTACAGGTCACCGCGACCGTCGAGAACGGACTGACGTCCGCGAGGGCACCCGAACACGGCTACACCATGGCAGAAAGGGGGGCACCCCTACCGCCCCGAAATGCCTCGGAACGCGGCTCCGCAACGAAGTGCCCCCGCCCTGAGGGCCGAATGGGGGACACGCGGCCCTCGTACGGTCGTACCCGAGAGGACCAGGAAGTCGGTCACCGGACCGGAACGAGACGGCTGCGGTGGGCGGCTCGGCTACCTCGGCGCGTGGCTCAGCGACGCGATCGGGCGAGGTCGGCGGCGCCGATCAGCCCGGCGTCGGTACCGAGCCGGGACGGTTCGATGGTGGCCTCACGCCGGTAGCCACGCCCTGGCAAGCTGCGCCGGAACTCGTCCCGGGCCGGCTCGAGCAGCAGGTCGACGCCGTCGCTGTCGGGGCCGGCCGCGACGCCGACCAGCGCCGCGAGCAGCCCACCGCCGATCACGACACAGCCGGGATCGAGCACGGACGCGACGGTCGCGATGCCGGTCCCCAGCCAGCGACCCAAGTTCTCGACGAGCGCGAGAGCGGCCGGATCACCGTCCCGCGCCACCGCCGCCACCACCCGGTACCCGATCTCTTCGCCGTTCCCGCCGGCCCGCGCGAGCAGTGGCTTCGCATCCTCCGACCCGGAGGCGGCGAGTTGCTTGGCCTCACGGGCGAGCGCTGCGCCGGACGCGTACATCTGCCAGCACCCGCGGTTGCCGCAGCCGCAGAGCAGACCGCCCGGGACCACCGGAATGTGCCCGTACTCCGCGGCGATGCCGAACCGACCGCGATACGGCTGCCCATCGATGACGAATCCACCGCCGAGGCCGGTGCCGATCACGCAACTGACCAGGCTGGTCTCGCCGATTCCCGCGCCGTAGCGCACCTCTGCCCAGGCGGCGGCGCTGCCGGAGTTCTCCACGACGACCGGAAGGTCGAGGAGCTGCTCGAGTTCGGCGCCGATCGGCTGGTCGGCCCAGCCCGCGAGCGAGGAGAAGAGAACCGTCGACCGATCGCGGTCGACGAACCCGGCGATCCCCAGGCCGACCGCGGAGATCGCGTACCCGCCGCGGAACGCGTTCACCAGCGCGTGGACGCACGGCACCAGGTCAGTGGGGCGCGGCGGGGTCGGGACCGTCTGCCGGATCAGTACCCGGCCGTCGGTGTCGACCAGGCCGGCCGCGATGCGCGCACCGCCGACGTCGACTCCTACGACCAGCCCCATGGCTCTCCCTTGCACGCCGTCCGCACGAACACCGCCACCATCACCCCGCACGGGCATCAGCGGCCACCCGGACACGCCGGGCGCGTTGTCAGCATGCCGGAACGTCCCGATCCCGCCGCGCCCCGGGGGCGCGCGGACGCGTTACGGGTGCGTGCGGGGGCGTTACGGCTGCTGCGGGCGCTCTTTGAGGACGTCGACGTAGAGCGCCTGCCGAAGCGCGTGCTCCCGCGGGTCGTCCCAGAGTCGGAAGCCGGTGCGGTTCATGGCGTACGCGAAGCCGATGCCGGTATCCGGATCCGCGAACCCGAACGAACCTCCGGTACCCATCGTGCCGAACGCCTGGTTCGCGGAGCTTCCGAAGACGAACCGCGGAAACGGCTTCGCGTATCCGAGGGAGTAGCGGGTCTCCACTCGCAGCACCAGGTCGTCGGCGCCACCGGAGGGCGGCGGTGCGGTCTCGGTGAGCGCGGCGAGCGTGTCGTCGCTCAGGCCGAGTTCCCCGGAGATCGCCGCGGAGTAGGCACGCGCGACCGCGCGCACCTCGCCGGTCCCGTTCGCGGCGGGCAGTTCGACGCGCAACACGTCCCGCCGGTTGTAGTTGTCGATCACCCCGAGCAGCTTCGGGTTGCCGAACGACCGCGCGGAAAGGCTCCGCGGATTGAGGAACGCGAGCACGAACCGCCACGGCATCTCGTGGGTGTGCAGCGCCATCTCGGCCGGCTTGAAGCCGTGGACGGTGGCGAGGCGATCCGCGTCGACGTCGTCCGGTAGCCCGATGAAGAAGTCGAGGTCGAGTGGCGCGGCGATCTCCTCAGCGAAGTACCGGCCTAGTGACCGGTGCTGCGGATCGATCCGGCGCAGCAGCTCGCCCTCGTACCAGCCGAGGGAGATCCCGTGATAGCCGTGTCGGGTGCCGGGCGTCCATGCGGGGGCTTGGACGGCCAGCGCATCCGCGAGCGCGTCGAGGTCAGCGAGGTGCTCGAGGCCGAGCGGGCGGTCGATCGCCGCGAGGCCGGCTTGGTGGGAGAGCAACTGGCGGACGGTGACGTTCTGCTTGCCGGCCTCGGCGAACTCCGGCCAGTAGGTGGCGACCGGTTCGTCGTAGTCGAGCAGCCGCTTCGAGTGCGCGAGCGCCAACGCCAACGACGCCACGCCCTTGGTGGTGGAGAACATCGTCACCAACGTGTTCTCCTGCCAGGGCGACCGGCGGAGGCCGTCGGCGTAGCCACCCCACAGGTCGACGACTTTGCGGCCGTCGCGGTAGGCCGCGCAGGCCGCACCGATCTCCCCGCGCTCGGCGAAGTTGCGCCGGAACGCGTCCGCGACCGGACCGTAGCCCTCGTCGACGTCACCGCGGACGAGGTCGGGCGGGACGTCGACCTTCAGCACCACGCCGACCACCCTCTTGTGTACGCATCCTGCTTCACGGGGCCGGATCGTCGCACGGTTGCGCGGTCACCCGGCCGGACGTGGCGCGCGCTTCGTGCACGTGCCCGACGTCGGCCGCGCATTCGGAGGATGGGTTCAGACGCGGCGCCTCGAACCCGCTGACTGGTCGGGGTCGATACCCCAGCTGAAGATCCAGCGCGGATGGATTCGGATGACCTCGCCACTGACGTAATCGTTGGTGCGCGGCTGGTCGGTGAGCGCTTCCGCCACGCCACGAATCTCGACGCCGCGCACCCGCCAAGGATCGACGGATGCGATGTCGTCGACGACCAACGCGACGCCGCTTCCGCGCTGGACGTTCCGGAACTTCCGGCTGGCGCCCATCTTCCAGCCGCTGATGTCGATCGTGCCGCTCTCCGGATCCACTCGGAATCCGACCGGGCTGTTCTGCGGCATCCCGTCGGCATCGACGGTCGCCAAACGGCCGAGTCGCTGACTGGACAGGTAGGTGCGTTCCGCATCGGTGAAGACCATGCCCCCACCGTCCATGCTCAACCGCGGTTGAGGTCAAGAGCGGAGTCGACGAACAACTCGGCGAGGCTGCCCAGCCGCGGCGGCGAGAGCCGGGCCGCGAGCAGGTCCGGTTCGGTGATGCCGAGGAAAGCGGCCGACATCGCACCGTCCTCGGTGACGGGCAGAGGCCATCGTCCGAGGTCACCGCGGAGCGACGCGATCACGCCGACCCCACATCGACCCGTCGTCGTCAGGTCCGCGTCGAGTTCACCGAGCGCGATCGTCTCCTCCAGGTCGGGATCGGCCGCGAGCAAGATGGTCGGCGCCCACTCGTCGTCCTCCTCGTCGTCCTTGGCCGCGTGGCGTCCGGACGCGCTCGGCTCCTCGCCCAGCGCCTGCGAGACCCGCCGCCGCATCCGTCCGATGCCGTCCGCGATCGTCGGTACCGGCTCGATCCGGCCGTCGCCGATCATCGCGAGATGGTTGGTCTGCTCGGAGTCGAAGCCCGCGACGAGGATCTCGACGTCGTCGCTCCACGGATTGCCGGCGAGTTCGGCGCCGATGTGGCGGAGTAGGTCGTCGGCGCGCCAGGCGTCGCCGGTCAGCGTAAGCACGCCGAGACGCTCGACGTCGAGCAGCAGCGGGGCCGAGTGCCGGGTACCGACGGTGACCAGCATCGGTAGGGGCGCAGGGATGCCCGTCGTCTCCGGCAGGACCGCGTCGACCGGGAGTTCCCAGAACAGTTCGGTGGCGGTCCACGGAGCGGGCGGGTCGGGGCACGGACGGCCGAGGACCAGGCGGACGGCGTCTGGCTCCACCCAGGCGCCCAGGACGTCCGGCATCTCGTCCGGAGAGCGGTCGACGAGTGCGGTGGCCAGCGCACGGAGCGCCCGATCGAGGCGGGCGTTCGCGTCCGGCAGAGCGGCAGAGGTCGGTGGGAGATCCGTACGCGGCCCCGTGCCGGTGGCCGCCCTGCCCAGGTCGACGTCCGGACGGAGCCGCGGTGGAATCCCCGGCGTGGGACGCGGTGGTGCGGCGATGAACCCGTCGCGCGCGACCAGCGGGCGTGGGGTCTTCGGGGCGGGTTTGCGGTGGCCCCGGTGCCGACGGTGGCGGCCGACGAACGCGTCCTGGCGGCGGCCGCGGGCGAGCATCAGGGCGGCGAGCAGTCCGGCGCCGGCGAGCGGCACACCGACCGGGAGGAGTGGCATGCCCTCGCTGTGCGATGCGGGCCGGGTTTCCGGGGTGTCGGGTGGGATCTCCGGAGTGCCGGGCGCGCCTTTCGGGCTGGGTGCGCCCTTTGGGGTGCTGGGTGTGCTCTGCGCGGTGTCGGGTGAGGGGTCGGAGCCGCCGCTGGCGCCGGGAGGTAGGCCGGACCCTGGCTCCTCGTCGGTCTGCGGGACGCCACCCGGCGCCGGCGGGAGGGGCTCGCGGTCCGGGGGGCGGGTGGCGTCCGGGCTCGGCACCGGCGCCGGCTTGCCTCCCGGCGCCGGCTTGCCTCCCGGCGTCGGCTCCGCGGGAGGCTTGCTGTCCGGGGCTTTGTCGCCGGGCGCCTTGGAATCAGGCGCCTTGCCGTCCGGAGCCTTGCTGTCCGGGGCCTTGCTGTCCGGGGCCTTGCCATCGGGTGCCTTGCTGTCCGGAGCCTTGCTGTCCGGAGCCTTGCCGTCGGGGGTCTTGTCGGCCGGCACGCCGTCGTCTACCTGGCCGGAGGCGTGGGGGTCGGGTCCGCGGTCTCGCGCCTCCGGCGGCAGCGTGATCCGCTGTCCAGGACGGATCTCATCCGGATCGTCCACCCCGCTGCCGGTCGCCAGCTCCGGATACCGATCCGCGTCACCGAGGAAACGCTCGGCGACGTCGGAGAGCCGGTCCCCCGGCGCCACCACGTAACTCCCGGACGGCTCCTGAACGGGACCCGCCGCGTACTGCGACGCGCCGCGGTCGCGCGCCTCCGGCGGCAGCACGATCCGCTGACCGGGCTCGATCTCGTCGGCATCGGACAGTCCGTTGGCGGCGGCCAGCTCCGGGTACCGATCCGGGTCGCCCAGGAACCGGGCCGTGATGTCCGCGAGCCGGTCCCCCGGCGCAACCACGTACGTGTTGCCTCCGGCCACCGGCCGGATCGCGCTGCCCGGCAGGCCGGCGGTGTCCGCCGGTAGGTGCGACGCCGACCGCACCGGCAGCGGCGGCAACTGGTCCGCCCCCGGCGCCGGGTCCACTCGCGGCACCGGGTCCACTCGCGGCGACGGGTCCACTCGCGGCGACGGGTCCACTCGCGGCACCGGGTCCACTCGCGGCGAAGGGTCCACCGGTGTTAAGGAGTCCCGCGAAACGGCGGACGACCACGACGCGGTACCGGTGTACCCCGTACCGGTGTACCCCGTACCGGTGTACCCCGTGCCGGGCGACCCCGTGCCGGGCGACCCCGCCTCGGTCACCGGAACCGACCCGAGGCCTGGCGACTCCGCCGCCGACACCCCAACCATCGACGCCGACACCGGCGCGATCATGCCCGGCGGCGCCGTCGCCGCGCTCGCCATGCTGGACGAGCCCGCGATCAGCGCCACCGCCGCGATCAACGTCGCCGCCATCCGCTGCTGAGCACGCAGGCCGGGCAGCCGCGGCGCGGGCCGACGCAGCAGCGCAGCAGGCACCTCGACGAGTACGGACAGCGCGAACGTCGCCCACCCGAGCCACCCCACGACCGTCAGCACCCGCAGGAACAGCGTTCCGTCGTCCGGCGAGGTCAGCGCGTTCCCGATCTCCGACGCCGACGGCACGTGGTCCGGTAGCGGATTGCCGCCCAGAACGGCCAGCAGTACCGGAACACCGGCGAACGCTCCGAGCAGCACCACGAGCGCGGCGAGCCCGGACAGGATCTGCCGCGGCCTGCTCCGACGGCCTCCCGAACCGGGCCGAGTACCCCTCCGAGCACCGCCCCGGCTCGTGGACGTGGAACTCATCGCAGCCTCCGTCTCACTGATTCGGCTGGTTCTCATCGGTGACGAGCACCGCGGTGGCGCGACCGGTGACCTGGATCGTGTCGATCCCGATCAGGCCGAGCATCGCGGTCGGACGGGTGAGGCGAACCTCGACCACCACCTGCGTCAGGTCGTCGTTGACCGTCACCGTGCCGGGCACATCGGCTTCGGCGAGGTACCGCTGTGCGGCCTGGACCGCCAGCTCCGGATCGAGCCGCTTGTCGAGACCCGGAATCGCCGTCGTCCCGTCGATACCCTGCCCGGCGGCGCGGGCGGCCTCCGCTGCGACGTTGTCCGCGCGCTGCATCGCGCGCAGCCGCGCACCACCGTCGGCGACCATCCCGATCAGGATCAGCACACCCGCGAGTGCGATCGCCAGGAAGACGCTGACCCGGCCCCGGTCCTCGGTCACGACCGGCTCCGGTAGATGTCGAGCGGGCTGGTGAACGTTGCGGAGATGGTGCGGTTGCCCGGCATGCCGGGTACGGCGATGTCGGAGAACGCCACCGAGCACGACACCGTGGCGGTGACGGCGGCGGCCTGCCCGACCGGGCGGCCGAACTGGCTGGTGTCGACGGTGATCGTGACCGGGTCGCAGTGCAGGCCCTGCTCGTCCAGGACGCTGCGGGCCGCGTCGGCGCCGCGGGCCTGTGCGGCGGCCGCCGTCCGGGAGATCGACGCCGCCCGCGCCGCGTCGTGCGCCGCCCCCTCGATGGCGGTCTGCGCCACCGTCTGCCGGCCGACCACCGCGGCCACCGCGATCAGCAGCACGAACGCCGGCACCAGGATCGCGAACTCCACGGCGATCGAGCCCTGTTCGCCACGGTCGCTCATGGTCCACCGGCTTCCTCGTCGGTGGTGAAGCGCTCGACCTCACCGCGCGACGTCTGCGACACCGTGAACGTGAAGCCCGGGATCAGCGAGATCGCCTGGCCGGTCACGGTCGTCGTGACCTGCTGTCCGTCGCGCTCGACGGTCACCTCGCCGTCGGAGAGCCAGTCGCCGGCCCGGGCCAGGAACGACCGGCCACGGTCCTCACCCGCTCCGGGCGGCGCGGTGTACGCCCGCTCGGCCGTGGACGCTTCCTGCGCCGCGGAGAGCGCCACCGACCGCGCCATGAACACGGCAGCGACCTGGATCGACGCGAACAACGCGAGCAGCACCGCCGGAGCGAGGATCGCGAGTTCGACCGGGGAGGAACCCCGGTCCCGGAGGTGGTCGGCGCTCACGGCTCAGGGCGCCGAGTTCATCGCGTTGTTGGCCTTGGTGGTGGCCCATGCCACCACCGCCGCCGCCAGCACCGCGAGCCCGGCGATGATGATCGAGGTCGGCACCGGCCCGTCACCCCGGTCCCGCTCCCGGGTCAGTTCCTGCACCCGCAGGTACAGCGTGAGCCAGAGTTTCATGAGACTCCCTCAGATACGCGTCATGAACGGGTAGAGCACGAAGAGGACGAGGACGAAGACCAGCGCCGCCCCGGGAATGTCGAGCCGCGACGTGATCGACTCGGCCCTGGCCAGGTCCGTGGTCCGGATCTGGTCCCGCAGCGAGTCGGCCTGCTCGCGTAACGTGTGCTGGACCTGGGCGCCCTCGGTGCCCGAGGACTGCATGATGGCGCCGACGTCGCCCAGCTCCGCCACGCCGATCTCCTGGCTCATCAGCCGCAGCTCCGCCCAGGGGAAGCGCATCTGCAGCTGCGCGCGGAGCAGGGCCTCCCGGATCCGCTGGAAGACCCAGCCGTCGCAGACCGCGGCCGCCTGCTCCAGCGCCTGCACCGGTCCGTGGGCGGCGGCGAGCTGGAGCGCCACCAGGTCCAGATAGGTACAGACCGCCCGCACGAACTCGGCCCGGGCGGCGGCCGCCTTCTCGATGACGTCCCGGTGCGCGACGACGACGAAGAGCACGGCGCAGACGAGCCCGGCACCGACCGGGATGGCGACCGGCAGACGGATGCCCGCCGCCGCGAAGATGAAGGCGGCCACCGGGGGCGTCGCCAACCCGATCAGCGCGGAGAGCAGCAGTGAGATCAGGTACTGCTCGCGCGTCCGGCCGAGCAGCGTCAGATCGCGCTGCGGGACGCGGATCCGCCGCGCGACGCCGGAGAGCAGAGACGTCGACGGCGGCACCGCGTTCGTCGCCACGGGCTCGTGCAGCCGACGCAGGGCCGGCCCCAGCGCCGGCACCGCGGGCAGGGCCTCGCGGACCAGGAGGAAACATCCGCCGCCCACCGCGGCGCCGCCGAGCACGGCGGCCGGTAACTGCCAGGACGCGATCACGCTTCGACCTCCCCGGGAGCCGAGAGGAAGCGGGGCGCCTTGGGCGGCAGGCTCATCGCGCGCACCCACGCCAGTAACCCGATGAACACACCGCCGAGCCCCGCCATCACCAGTTGCCCGGTCGAGGTTCCGTACGGCGCCATGTAGTCCGGACGGCTCGCGCCGTAGACCAGCACCAACAGCGTCAGCCCGGTGAGGAAGCGGACCGCGAACCGGGGCTGGGTCCGCTTTGCCTCGACCTCGCGGCGCGTCGCGACCTCGGCCGCCGCCGCGGACGCGATCGAGTTGAGGACGTCACCCAAGTGCTCACCGCGATCGGACAGGTGCAGGATCAGCGCGGCCACCACCTGGTCGCAGACCGGGTCAGCGATCTCGTCGGCGAACTTGAGCAGCGCGATCCGGCCGTTCCACCCGGCTTGCAGCCGGGCGGCGAGCGTCCCGATCTCACCGGCGATCGCGGTCGGCGCGGTCGCGGTGGACGAGACGATCGCCTGCTGCAACCCCACGCCGGTGCCGGAGATGTCCTTCAGCCGACGTGCCCACTCCCCTACCGCCTCGATCCGCAGGATCGCGCGCTTCTCGCTGTTCCCGACCGTGAACAACCACGGCACGCCGGGGACGGCCAGGGCGGCCAGCAGACCGGCGATCGGCATCCGGGTGAACAGCCAGGCGAGCACACCGGCGGCCAGGGCGCCGAGCAGCAGCGCACGACGGATCCGCTGGTCGTGGGCGCTCAACCCGTCGCCGTTCCACACCCGCCGCCACCACAGCACGGCGGGCGACGTCGGACGCGCCGGACGCGCGGTGCCGATCAGCGCGAAGACGCCCAGTGCGACCCCCGCGACGACGAGCGCCCCGCCGAGGCCGGCGATCAGCCGCAGGTTCACACCATCACCCCCGCCGTCGTCGTCGGTGTCCGGTTGAGCAGGCTCTGGAGCGGCTGACGCCAGGCGCCGTGCCCGGCCTCGATCCAGCCGGACAGCGCGCGGGCGTCGTACCCGACCCGCAGCAGTTGCTCCCGGGTCCGCCCCGGTAGGTGCCTGGGCACCCCACGACCGTCCGTTCCCGGACCGAACACGGTCGTGGTCGCGACCCGGTCGCCGGTGACCCCGTCGATCTCCTCGATGTGGGAGACGAATCGGTGCTTGCGCCCGCCGATCGCGGTCTCGTCCTGAACCGTGACGTAAACGACCAGGTCGAGGGCGTTACCGGCCATCCGCCGGGCCAGCTCGACGGTCATGTCCTTGCCGTGCGAGAGCGACAACTCGATGATCCGCTCGGTCACCGCCTGCGGCGTCCGCGCGTGGATCGTGCACATCGACCCGCGTGAGGTCGTCATCGCCTGCAGCATCGGCACGATCTCCCGCGACCGCACCTCACCGACGATCACCCGCAGCACACCCAGCCGCAGCGACAGCGGGATCAGGTCCGCGATCGTCACCTCACCCGCCGGACGCCCCGAGAAGTCCCGCTCGCCGTGCCCCTCCCGCGCCTCGAACGACATCGCCCACGGATGCCGCGGCGACGCGTGCAACCCGAGTTCCCGCGACTCCTCCAGCACGACGAACGCTTCCTGCCGCGGGATCTCGGCGGCCAGCGCCCGCAGCAGCGTCGTCTTCCCTGCCCCGGCCAGACCGGCGACCATGATGTTCAGCCCGGCCCGCATCGCCGCGGACAGGAACTCCCCCATCAGCGGATCGATCATCTCCGCCAGATCCCCGCGCCCACCGGCCAGATCCGGCAACGTCACGTCCAACGTGGAGTGCCGCCGGATCACCGCGTACGGCCGGTGCGACACCTGGTACACCGCCGCCAGCCGCGACCCGTCCGGCAACTGCAGATCCAGCACCGGACGCGACGTCGAGAGCGACCGCTCCGTCGATCCCGCCCGCCGCGCCGCGGTCTGCAGGATCTCCACCATCTCGTCGTCGGACTCCGCGATCGGCGACCCGACCTCCACCGCCCCGGACCGGCGAGTGATCCGCACCCGGTCACACCCGAGGATGTGCACTTCCTCGATCGTCGGATCCGCCAGCAACGCCTGCAAGCGACCCAGCCCGACCAGATCCGCGATCACCGCCTCCAGCAGCGCCCGCTCGTCCGCCGCACCCAACGGCACCCCGGCCCGCCGCTGCGCGTCCACCCACTCCGCGACCTGCGTACCGGCTACCCGGTCACGCTCCCGACGACGATCGTCCTCCGACGCGTCGGCATGATTACGCAGCCACAACGACAACCGCTCGCTGATCTGCCGCCCCAGCAACCGCACCGCCGCGTAATCCACCGCGGCCGGTGCCGCGTGCCGCGGCCCCGCGGCCGGACCCGACGCCCGCGGTGGACCAGGCGGAGGCCCCGGTAACGGCCGGGGGCCCGACGACGGATGGGACCCCGGTAACTGCTGGGACCCTGCTGACCGGGGCATGGCGTCGACGACCGACGGCGGCAGGAACATGACCCGGTCCGCAGCGGAGGCGACCGGTCCGCCACCGGGGGCCGCCGCCTCGGGTGGCCGACGCGGCGCCGGCGGCACCGCCGAGTGGAGCGCGCTCGACGGCATCCCGGTCGCCGAGGACGGGTAGCCCGCGGCAACCGACCCGACCCGGGCGGCCCCGGCGTAACCGGTCGGCGTCGCCGGGAACACGGTCGTCCCCGACGAGACCTGCACCGGATCTCCGGCAGGCGGCGAGCTACCGGCAGGCAGCGGGCTACCGGACGGCACGGGCCCCCCGGACACGGGCTGGCCCCCGGACGACGGCGAGCCTCCGGACGACGGCGAGCCTCCGGACGACAGCGGGCCTCCCGACGTGGGTGCTGCTCCGGACACGGGCGACGCCTCGGGCGGCCGGGGGTAGCCGGTCGCGGCAGGCGGCGCGTCGTAATCGGCCACCGCCAGCGGATCGACCGGCGCACTGCCGGGCACCGGCTCCCGGTTCGCGTCGGTCGGCGGATCGGAAGGTCCCCAGTTCTCAGAACGGATGGGCATGGCCTGCCGCCACCTCCCTCCGCACTGCGCGCCGCGGCACCTGCTGACGGTGATCGGCGATCAACGCGCGCACGCGCGACTCGGCGTTCGCGGCGGCCCGCAGCAGCGGACGCGCCAGCCGCACGTCACCGCCGGTGCTGAGGACGTCAGCGGTCTTCCGGTCGTCCGGCAGCGACGCGACGACCGGCGCACCGAGCTGGCCCGAGACCTCGGAGGCGGAGTACGGCCCCTCCCCCACCAGCAGCAACCCGAGCGACGAGAGGCTGGCCGTGCGCTCGGACAACTGCGCGCGGATCGCACCGAGGGTCGGCACCGCAGCCGACACCGACGGCAGCGTCGGACGCACCACGAGCAGCACCGCGTCGGCCGCCCACAGCAGCGGCCACGGGGTGGCGGGAGCGGCCAGCCGTCCGCAGTCGACGAGAACGTCGTAACCGGGGTCGCTGAACTCCAACTGGGCGAAGAACCCCGCGAACCGGTTCCAGAGCGGCGCGAGCGTGCCGGACTGCGCCGGGTCAGTGAGCCCGGGCAGCAGCAACCGCTGGCGGTTCGGCGGCGCCAGGTCGACCAGCTGCGCCCAGAACTCGCTCTCCAGCCGGTCGTTCGCGCCGGAGTGCCGCAGGTCGGCGACGGCCAGCGGCATCAGCCCTCGACCGGCGTCGACCTGGCCCTGCAGGTAGCCGGCGAGCACCGAGCCTCCGGCCGGATCGCACTCGGCCAGCACCGTGCGTGCCGCCCAGGCGAACGTGAACGCCAAGCCGGTCGTCGTGACGCCGGGCGACCCCTTCGCCGACGCCAGCGCGACGAGCGCCATCTCAGCGCGCCCCGGTCAGGACGACGCCGAGGCGCTCCCCAGCGGCCAGCTCGACCACGCGCGGGGCGTCGTTCGCCGACACCGCGACGTAGAGCACGGTGGTGGCGTCGTTGTCCGTGCGCGGCGAGGTGTCGACGACGGTCGCCGCGAACGTCTCCGCCGAGTCGGGGTCCTCTTCGGTCGAGTTCGGCGCGGCCGTGGCCACCAGCTGGACCTTGTCCCCGGGGCTCAGCCGCTTCGCCGGCATCCGTTCCGGCTTGAGGCCGATGCCCACCTGCTGCTGGCCGGGGCCCACCAGCTCGACGTCGGTGAGCTGGTCCTTCGTCAGCAGTGTTCCCGGGACCAGCGAGACCTTCGCCCGCTGGCCCACCACCGCGCCACGCTCGGAGGCGGGCAGCGGAGTGAGTCCGACGGTGCTGTTCACCTGGACGACCGTGAGGTCCTCCGCGGTGATCGTCGCGCCCGCGGCGACCGGGCGGGCCACCGCGAGGAAGTCGCCGGTCCGAGTCGCGGCGTAGAACGCGAACGCGGCGAGCAGCCCGCCGATCGCGACCAGCGCGACCGCGAGGCCGAGGTGTCCGGTCCGGACCCGGCGTTGGCCGACCACCCGGGGCGCCGGCACCGGCCCGGACGTGACCGGTGCCGGTGTCGGTGTTCCCGTCGCGCTGCGGCTCACTGCGTCACCACCTGAAGCTCGTCGATCTTGATCGTGGTTTGGGTCTGCCGGGTCTGCTGGATCGTGCCGCTCTGCCCGCCACCGGCCCAGTTGACGACCCAGTTGGTCGTGCCGGTGATCGTGTAGACACCCCGGGGCGCCGAGCGGCTCGAGCGCGCGTACCGGTATCCGCAAGTCGGTGACGCCGCGTTGCCGAACGACGCGGCGTACGGCGTGCCGGGGTCGTCACAGACGACCTGCCTGCCGTCGCCCATGTTCCAGGTGATGCGGGTCGCGGTCGCGGTCGCGGTGACGGTCAGGCCGGGCACCGCGGCGGTGGCGGTGAACGGGCCCCAGGTCTCCGGTTTCACCGCGGTCCAGAGCCAGACCGGCAGCCCGACCAGGCCGGTGAAACCCTCGTCGGCGGGCCCCGGCGCGATCCCGATCTCGGGGCCCTTGATCGGGATCTTCGCGAACTCGCGCAGCGCGACCTGCTCGGCCGTCTCCCCCTCCGGCTCGGCCTCCACCTCGCCGGGTGGACAGAGCGCCGCGATGTTGCATTGCCGCTCCGGCGGACCCGTCGGGCCGGGCCCCGGATCCGGGTTCCCGGGATCCGGGCGTGGTCGCGGCCCGGCCCCGGGACGCTCGGCGCGGACCTCGCAATCCTCACCCGGCGGGCAGGTCGCGCCGCCGGACGGAGGTGGCTCCGCTGCGGCCGGGCCGCCGAGCGTCGCGTACCCCAGGGCAGCGACGGCGAGCATCGCGGCCGTGCGGAGCCCTCGGCCTCTCGCACGTTTCGGCCCCGCAGGCATCCGGTACGCCCCTCTCCCCGCTGCGTCTTCGGCAACGCTGCGTTTGCGGCAACGCTTGAGTTCCGGCAACGCTGCGTACTCGTCCCGGCGTGCCCTCCGCACCGGCGCGGAAGTACGCCGCGTGACCCATAGCGCATCGTCACCACGGAAATACGCGGAGGATGGTTCACCCCCGCCACGACATTCTTGGCACCCCGAAGCCAGAATGCGCAGTAGTCGCTTTCCGACTCGAACTGGACAGTCGACGGGTAGCTACGCCCTTCGGGGGATCAGACCCCCCTCGTCGCCCGATCGTTGGCGGGAAGCGGATACTCACCCGCACTGCGGCAACCACGGTGACGGTGACCGAACCGCCGTGATGAGCGCTCCGGACGGCGCCCGCCACCGGACGGGCAACACCGAGTGACGGACGGTCCAGTCCTGTGTGGCCGACCGGTCGCCGGTGGCTCCCGTCTCATCACTGTGGAATCAGCCATCTCGTTCCGCGGGGTATGACCTTATTGCGTCGCTTCTGTTCTGCGCTCTTCGCCGGCGCGTTGCTCGCCGGCACCGTGACGTTGCTCGGCTGGGGTGCCGCACCGGCGTCCGCCGCTACCGTCGTCACCTACCCGGCTCCACCGGGCGCGCCGACGACCGGCCAGTACGCCGTCTCGATCGCCGGGCGCACCTCGTTCGTCCACCCCACCGGACTCGGCGCGTTCACGAACTTCTCGTTCGGCGGCGGCCCGGTCACCGTCACGGTGACGACCAGCAAGGACTCGTTCGCTCCGGTCCTGCGTCCGCGGGACGCGGCGGTCCGGGTGACCCGCCTGGCGCCCCGCACGTTCCGCTTCACGATCCCGGTGCCCGGGTCGTACAGCTTCGAGATCGACCCGGACACCGACGCCTACCCGCCGCTGTTCCTCTTCGCCAACCCGCTCGAGGCGAACGCCCCGACCGGCAGCACGTCGACCATCCGTTACGTCGGGCCCGGTTACTGGACCGTCGACGCCGCCGGTCAGATCGTGCCCGGAGCCTCCGGCCCCGGCGGCACCTACTCGCTGGCGCCCGGCACCCGGCTGCACCTGGCCGGAGGCGCGATCCTGCGCGGCAAGATCCGCATCGGCTCGGACAGCGAGGGCGGCCCCGGCGCGGACGGGACCGCGGTCACCGGGCGTGGCATCGTCGACTCGACCGCGGTCGTCGACCACGGCCGCCCGCTGCGGATCAACAACTCGGCCGGGGTCACGATCGACGGCCCGATCTTCCTCGGCCAGAAGCACTGGGGCGTGGTGAGCCGCCGGTCCGAGCAGGTCACGCTGCGGAACATCAAGGTGATCAACTGGCGCGACGACGACGGCACCGGCACGCCGGACGGCATCGACGTGGTGGCGTCCCGCAACGTCGAGATCGACCGGGTGTTCGTCCGTAGTTACGACGACGGCATCGCGATCAAGAGCAGCATGTCCGACGACACGTGGCTCGGTCCCACCAGCCAGATCTACGTCCACGACTCGGTGGTCTTCAACGGGCGGGCCGGCAACGCGCTGGAGATCGGACGCGAGACCGGCGCCCCGATCAGCGGCGTCGCGTACGAGGACATCGACGTGATCCACAAGCTCGCCCGCAGCGACCCGTACGCCCGGGACGCGATCTCGATCTTCGTCCGTGACGACGGCGACGTGAGCGACATCAACTACACCGACATCCGGGTCGAGGAGTGCCAGGAGCGGTACCTCGGCTTCGAGGTGACCGGGCCCGGGACGCTGACCGACGTCAACGTCACCGACGTGACGTTCGCCGGTTCGCCGCGGGCACTGCCGACGGTGGTCGCCGGCAATCCGAACGGGCTGCTCCACCACGTCGACTTCCGTGGGCTGCGGTTCAACGGCGGGTCGACGCTGATCACGAGCCGGAGCCAGCTGACGTTCGTCACGAACGCCTACGCGACCGGGATCACGTTCGGCCCCTGAGTGTTCACCTGGCGGACAGTTACCCGTCCGATCGGCCCGGGTAGGGGCGGGGACAGACAGCCTGTGGAGGGAGACGGCCGTGACGACGCAGAACCCGTTCGAGGACGAGGACCGGGTACTCGACCGGATCACCGATCGATTCGACGACCGCTACGACGGCGCGGTCGACCGGGAGAAGATCGAGCACGAGGTACGCGAGACGTACGCCGAGCTCGCCGCCGACGCCAAGGTCGACACGATGCTGCCCGCGCTCACCGAGCACGAGGTCGGCGAACGCCTCGCCGAGGAGGTCGGCCGCCCGGCACCCCTCGTTGAGGAGCCGCCCGCCGCCACTCCCTCGGGCGGAGACCAACGGGCCGGAGGGGGCGGCGCGGAGGCCGACCCGAGCGGACTCGGCCGGCCGGTCCTCTGACCCGTCCGTGCCGTGCCGTGCACGTTCCGAGCGTTCAGACCCCTGCGGAACGTGCACGGCTGGGGCCGCCCACCACGACCCGGTTCCGGCCGGCCCGCTTCGCCGCGTAGAGCGCCTCGTCGGCGATGCCGAGCAGCGTCCCGAGGTCGACGCCGGCATCTCCGGTGGATTCCGTGCAGTGCACGCCGACGCTGACCGTGACCGGCAGCGGGCCGGCGTCGGTCTGCACCGGATGCGCAGCGACCGCGGCGTGCAGCTCCGCCGCCACCTGTGCCGCGCGTCCGGCTGCGGCGCCGTCCAGCACGATCGCGAACTCTTCACCGCCGTACCGCCCGAGCACGCCGGGCGCCCCGAACTCGTCGGAGGAGCCCAGCCAATCGGACGACTCGGCGAACACGCGTCGGAGGCGGGACGCGACCTCGGCGATCACCTGGTCGCCCGCCCGGTGCCCGTACGTGTCGTTGACCTGCTTGAAGTGGTCGATGTCGACCATGATCGCCGCCACCGGTCCGCCCGCCGCGGTGATCGCGGTCGCCTGCTCGTAGAAGTGCCGCCGGTTCGCGACGCCGGTCAGCCCGTCGATCGTCGCGAGTTCGGTGACCTGCTGGAACAGCACCGCGTTCTGGTACGCGACCATCCCGTGGTGGGTCAGCGCGGCGGCCAGCCCGAGGTGGCTCTCGCGGTACGCGTCGGTGCCGTCGGCGGCCAGCAGCACCACGCCGACCCGCGTCTGCGGGCTCTCGGCCGACTCCGGAACGGTCAGCGGCACCACCAGGAGGCTCGACGGCCCGTCGAACGCCACCACGGTCGGGACGTCGACCGCGAGCAGCAGCTTCAGCGTCTCCGGGCGCACGACCTCGAAACCGGCCGCGCCGGAGACCCGTAGCGTTCCGGTGTCGTCCTGCTCGACCAGCCACGACACCTGGCTCGGCAGCATCGCCTCCAGCGCGCGGTGCAGCCGATTGAGCACCTCGGTCGGGTCGAGCGTGCCGGACACCGTGGTCATCGCCACCCGCAGCAGGTCGGCGACCTTGTACTCCTGCTGGACGGCCCGCACCTCCGCGGCCAGCTCCGCGGCGCGCGCGGTCTCCAGCGCGGCCGCCACGTGCGCACAGATCGCGGTGAGGATACTCGCGTCGCGCGGCCGGAACACGCCGGTCGCCAGCCGACTGTCCAGATAGACGACGCCGAGCAGCCGGCCGTCGAGCTCCAGCGGCGCCACCACGACGCTGCGCAGCCCGTGCTCCAGCACGCTCGCCGAGCCCAGCGCAGCGCCGTCCTCGGTGCCGGTGATCACGAGTTCGCTGCGGGTCTGCCGGACCCGGTCGACCAGTGACCTCGCGTAGCCGGCCGGCTCGAGCAGGTCTTCCCGCCGCGAGGTTCGTCCGAGCCACAGCTCCAGCTGACCGGTCTCCTCGTTGGTCAGGAACAGCAGCCCGCGCTCGGCCCGCAGGATGCGCACCGACTCGTCCAGCCCGACCCGCGCCAGCTCCCGCGGATCGAGAACCCGAGCGGCGGCCTTGCTGACCTGCTCCAGCGCCGCCAGTCGCTCCCGCTCGACGGCCGAGCGCGACAGGTCCCAGTCCGGATCGTGAGTGCCCACCGGGGACTCGGCGACCAGCTCGAACTCCAGTCGTACCCAGTCGGCCCGGTGCGGCCAGCCGTGCTCGGTCGCCAGGTCGACCGCGTCCCGCGCCGCGCGGCGGGCCGCGCCCGGATCGCCCAGCTGGATCAACGCCCGGGCGCGGACCCGCGCCGCCTCGTACTCGGCCAGCGCCGACGAGGCTTCCCGGATCGGACCCGCCGCCGCGAACACGGCCTTCAGCGCGGCGGCCGGGTCACCCGCCAGCCGGAGCAGCTCAGCGCCCGCGACCAGGGCGTGCACCCGCAGACCGCGACCGCCTCCGACGGCCGCCAGCTCGGCCACGGCGCGTCGTGCCGCGCCGAGCGCGGCGTCCCCCATCCCGTCGGGTACAGCCCCGTCGGGGTACTGCACCGGCAGGGCGACGTCCGGCCGCGCGCCGCCGCCGGACGGACGCCCGACCCGGCTGCGCTGCCGAGCGCGCCGGCACTGCTCGAGCCGCCCGTAGGCCTGGTAGACATAGATCAGGCGCTGGACCGGGAGCAACGCGTCGGCGGACAGCCCGAGTTCGGCGAACCAGCCGAGCGTGGCGTCGAAATGCTCGCCGAGGTCCCCGGATTCGACCGCGATCTGCAGCTCGGTCAGCACCACGTTGACCCGGAGGCCAGGCGCGTCGCCCTCGCGCGCGGCGACCACCTCGCGGACCTGGGTCAGCTGCTCGTAAGCGTCGGTCAGTCGGCCGCAAGCCGCGGTCACCGACGCGCCCACCAGCAGGAACGCAGCATCGTCCTCGTCGCTCAAGGTGAGCCGGTGCGCGCCGCGGCGGTAGGCGGCCGAGGCGGTGACGACGTCGCCGCGGACCAGGCGCTGCCAGCAGAACACCGCCACGCCGTTGAGGAAGGAGAACAGGTCCAGCCAGTGCCCGCGCTCGCCGAGCAGTGCGGCGGACCGGTCCGACGCGCTCTCGCCGAGAAGGTACCGGGCCTCGTACTCGTGCATCGCGGTCTGTACCGCCAGCTGCGGATCGGCGAGCCGGTCGGCGGCGGCGCGCGCTCGGGCGAACGCGCGGCGCGCGGAGCGGCGATGGCCGGCCGCCGCGCTGACCACACCGATCAGGCCACAGACGGTCACGTACTCCGGCGTGGGGCCGACCCGGGCGGCGGGCAGCAGCGCCCGCAACGCGTAGTCGGGCATCTGCTGTGGACGCATGCCGAACAGGCAGCTGTTCGCCAGCCCGACCAGGGCACGGGCGATCAGGCGGTGCCGTTCCCGGTCCGTACCCGTCGCGGTGCCCGCACCCACCCCGCTGCGCAGCCGCGCGAGGCCGGTGATCGCCGACCAGCCGCTGGACACCGCGAGCGCGGTGCGCTTCTGCGGCAGCGGATGGCCCAGTGCCGCGAGCGCCCGTCCGAACGCGTCGTCCGCGGCGGACGGATCCCACCGGCTCAGGTGCACCTGCCCGACGCCGATCAGCACCCGCGCCCGCTCCAGCCGATCTCCCGCCCGGTCGACCGCCGTCGCCAGCCGGTCGAGCGCTTCGGCGTAGCGTCCGCTCTGGTGCAGTGCGACGCCGAACGTCTCGTCGAATCCGGGCGGGAGCGGGATTCGGTAGGCGTTGGCGGTCCGCTCCGCGGAGTCGCAGTAGGCGACGGCGTCTATCGCCGAGTAGTCCGCGAGCGCCTGTTGTGCCGCGTCCACGCAGGCGTGCACGACCGCTCCGGGATTGCGCTCGACCTCACCCTGGAGCCGGTGTCTGGCCAGTGCGTAGATCCGGCCGGGATCCGCGCCGCGTCCGGACGCCTCGGCCGGGGTGAGCAGGTCGGCGGCGCGCTGGTGCACGCCACGCAGGGCGAGCGGGTCGGTGCCGCGCAACAGCGCGAGCCGGATCCCGGCGTGCACGAACCCGTAGTCCCCGCCGCCCCGCCGCTCCACCACCCGCAAGCGTCCGGCTTCGTCCAGCGTGGCCCGGACGTCGTCGGGCGGCGCACCGCTGACCGCGCTCAGCAGGTCCGGATCGAAGCGGACGCCGAGCGTGGCGGCCGCGGCCAGTATCGCCCGCACCGGGCCGCTCAGCTGCTCCAGCCGAGCGACGAGGAACCCCATCACGTCGGTGGGCAGCCGTACGTTCGCCAGGCCGTCGAGATCGACCAGCCAGCGCCCCCAGGACGGCCGGATCAGACCGCTCTCCACCGCCGCCTGGAAGTACTGCAGGACCGCCAGCGGGTTACCGGCACCGGCGGTGGCCACGCGGGCCGCGAACTCGGGGCCGAGGTCCATCCGGCCGGAGAGCCGCTCCACCAGTTCGGCGACCGCGGTGGGGTCCAGCGGCCCGAGCGAGATGCGTTCGTCGATCAGGGCCTGCATCTCCTGGGACGCCAGGAGGCTGGTGGCGGCGGACGTACCGCGGGACGTCGCGACCATCAGCACCGGGGTGCGGGCCGGTTCGGTCAGCATCTGGGCCAGCACCCGGACGCTGCCGGAGTCCAGCACGTGCGCGTCCTCCACCCGCACCACGAGGCCGCCCGCGCACCGGGCCAACTCGGTCAGGAACGTGGCGACCGCGGCCGGGAACTGGTGCGGGCCCGACTCCTCGATCGGCTCCGGCAGTCGTAGCAGCGCGGCCAGGGCCGGCGAGAGCGGTCGCAACAGCGTCGCGACCGGAGCCGCCGCGGTGGCCAGCCACTGCCTGGCCTCGGTGCGGACCGCGCGCGGAAGTCGCTCCACCGCGCGGACGTGCTGCTCCACCGCGGCCCGGAGACCGGCCAGCGGTGCCGCGCCGTCGGTGGCCCTGGCGGTGAGCACGGCCGGACCGGGTCGCCCGGCGGCCTGCGACCGGACCGCCACGACCAGCTCCTCGGCCAGCCGGGACTTACCGATGCCGGGCGCCCCGTCGATCACCACGGCCGTGGGTGTGCCGCGCGCCGCCCGGTCCCAGTGCCCCAGCAGCGTCGTCAGCTCCCGCTCCCGGCCGACCAGCGGTAGCGGCGACCGCGCGTCGATCCCGGCCGGAACGGCGCCCGCACGGGCGGGAACGTTCGGCAGCAGCCGCCGCAGGTCGTCGGCGACCGTTCCGGCGCTCGGGTACCGGTCGTCCGGGTCCTTGGCGAGGAGGCGGGCCACCACCGCCGCATATCCGGCGGAGAGATCCGGCCGGACCACCCGCGGGTCGGGCGGCGGCGCGGTCGCGTGCAGGTGCATCAGCTCGCCGACGTCCGCGGCCACGAACGGAGGCCGACCGGTGACGCACTCGTAGAGCACGACCCCGAGCGAGTACAGATCGGAGCGACCGTCCACCGGACGGTGCAGCAGCCCGCACTGCTCCGGCGAGCTGTAGGCGAGGGTGCCCGCCACCGACCCGGACGGACGGGCCGCGAGGCCGGAGTACCCGTCGGGGTCGCTCGTCACGTCGCCGACCCCGAAGTCGATCAGGCCGAAATCGATCAGCATCGGTTGGCCGTCCGGCCGGACCATGATGTTGTGCGGCTTGACGTCGCGATGGACCAGACCGACGCGGTGCGCCGCGGAGAGCGCGTCGGCCATCGCCGCGCCCAACGACGCGGCCTCGGCCTGCGACAGCACGCCGCCGTGCAGCACCTCGGCCAGCGACCGGCCCTCGACCAGCTCCATCACCAGGTACGGGCGGCCGTCGACCTCACCCACGGCGTGGACCCGGACCACCCCGGGATGGTCGACGCAGGCCAGCACCGCGGCTTCGCGCCGGAACCGCTGCCGGGCGTGTGCGCCGACGCTCGCGGCGATGCCGAGCACCTTCACCGCGTAGTCGGGAGTGGCGGGGCCGCCGGAGTTCTCCCGGCGGGCACGGTAGACGACGGTGTCGTTGCCACGGCCGAGCTCACCGAGGAGCACCAGGCCGGGCACCTCGGGCATTCCGGTCGACACCCCGGAGGGCGTCGATCGACCGCCCGACACGTCGGGCACGCTCACGAACCCACCCATCGGGCCCCACTCGTCGACACCGCTACCGCCGCACGGACCCGACTCCGCAGCGATGCGGCGCGAGTAGCGGCGAGTTACGAGAGTACACGCCCCAACGAGTCCGGGCGGGCGTTACGACTCAGTACACAGAGCCGCCGTCGGTAAGCCAGTTGCCACCAGCGTGATAGGTCTTGAGGCAACCGGAAGGAGCAAATATGAGCGGGATCGAGCGGGTGGGCGTCGTCGGCGCCGGGCTGATGGGCTCGGGCATCGCCGAGGTGTGCGCACGAGCCGGCCTCGACGTCGTCGTCGCCGAGGTGGACGCCGGGGCACTCGAGGCCGGGCAGCGCCGGATCGAGCACTCGCTCGACCGGGGAGTGAAGGCGGGCAAGCTGACCGCCGCCGACCGGGAGGCCTCCGCCGGCCGGATCCGCTACACCACGTCGATCGACGATTTCGCCGATCGTGACCTGGTGGTCGAGGCGGTGGCCGAGGTCGAGCCGTTGAAGATCGACATCTTCGCGCAGCTGGACAAGATCGTGACGCGGCCGGACGCGATCTTCGCGTCGAACACGTCCTCGATCCCGATCATGAAGCTCGCGATGGCGACCGCCCGGCCGACCCAGGTCATCGGCGTGCACTTCTTCAACCCGGCGCCGGTGCTCAAGCTGGTCGAGATCATCCCGTCGCTGCTCTCCTCGGACGAGACCCGGGAGCGGGTGGAGGAGCTGGCCACCGAGCGGCTGGGCAAGACCGTGGTCCGGTCCCAGGACCGGGCCGGTTTCGTCGTCAACGCGCTGCTGATCCCGTACCTGCTGTCGGCGATCCGGATGTTCGAGTCCGGCTTCGCGTCGGCCGACGACATCGACAACGGCATGGTGCTCGGCGCGAACCACCCGATGGGCCCGTTGCGGCTGATCGACTTGATCGGCCTAGACACTACGAAGTCGGTCGCCGAGTCGATGTACGAGGAGTTCAAGGAGCCGCTGTACTCCCCGCCGCCGCTGCTGCTGCGCATGGTCGACGCCGGGTTGCTGGGGAAGAAGTCCGGCCGCGGCTTCTACGACTACAGCCGCTGAGCGGCTGCGGCTAACACCGGCAGGCGGGTGGTGACGGTACGCAGGGGTTGCGCCGTGCCCGAGCGCGTCCAGATCTGGTCGAGTCCGCCGACGCTGATCCGGTGTGCCTGCGCCGGGTCCAGCGCCCGGAAGTCGGACCGCTGGTGCACGCCTCTGCTCTCGGTGCGGGCCAGCGCCGCGCCGTGCAGCCAACGGGCCGCGGCGAGCAGCGCGGCGGCCCGGCGCGCCCGGACGGCGTCGGCCCCGACCCCGTCGAGCGACGCGCGGACGCGCGCCCAGGTGGCGTCCAACTCGGCCAGGGAGGCGCTGAGCCGGTCGCCGTCCCGCAGGTGACCGACATCGTAGGGCAGGACCTCGGCTTGTACGGTCCGGATCACGTCGCGGTAGTCGTCGGCCGCCCCGGGGGTACCGGTCGGGCGCAGCCCGGCCGTCCCGGTCGGGCGGACCGTCCGGGAGGCGTGCAGGTCACCCTGCCGGGCCGCGAACGCAGCAGCTCCGGCTCCGGCCCAGCTGCCGGACGCGATCGCCCAGGCCGCGTTCTCCGCGCCGGTTCCCGGCGTCGCGCCGAACACGTGGTCCCGCGCTGCCACGTCGCCCGCCACGTACAGGCCGGGGACGCCGGTCGCGCAGTCGTCGCCGCGCACCAGCACTCCGCCGCTGCTCCGGACCGTGCCTTCGAGGATCACCGGGGCCTCGAACAGGTCCTCGAACGGGTTGAGGCCGTCGGCGTCGAAGGGAGCGAAGAACGCGGGCTGTGCCAGCCGCAGAGCCGTCCGCATCCGTGGGTCGGCGCGGTCGAGGCGGCAGTACACCGGTTCGGTCAGTGCGGCTTTGGCCAGCACCGACCGGCCGCGGACGCCGGTCGTACCCGGCACCGGCGAGCCGTCGGCCCGGTAGAACCGGGCCCATCGGGAGAACGCCGTGGCCAGCACCGGGTTGGGCTCGGACGTCACCGGGTGGACCGCGGTGAACTCCGTCCCGGACAGGTCCGCGCCGACCTCGACGGCGAACAAGGCCCCGTCGCCGGAGTTCACGTCGCACCCCACCGAGCGCGCCTCGAACCCGCAGCCGCCGGTGGCCAACACGACCGCTCCGGCGCGTACCTCGTAGCCGCCGCCGTTCCGACGGTGCACGCCGCGCGCGCCGGCTACCGCGCCGTCCGCGTCCACCAGCAGTTCGAGCACCGGGCTGTCGTCGAGGATGCGGACGCCACGGCGCTGCAGGCGCGACCGCTGCCACCGCAGGTGGGCCGATCCCGGGAGGGTGCGTTCTCCGGAGACCTGTTCCCACTCGCCCAGGCGGGCGCGGACCTCCTCGACCACCCGCTCCAGCCAGACCCGGTCGGCCAGGCCGTCGCCGAGGCTCTCCCGGCGCCCGACCTCGGTCTCCTGCGCGTCCCAGTCCGCCGCCGCGTCCCACACGTCCGCGTTGCCGGCCGCTGCGGCACCGCTGGTGCCGGTGTAGGCCTTGTCCGCGAGCACCACCGACCGGCCCGCCCGGGACGCCGCGAGTGCGGCCCAGGTTCCCGCCGCGCCGCCGCCGACCACCAGGACGTCTGCGGTCACGTGCTCGACCGGACGGTCGGTGGCGGCTGTCATGACGGTTCCTCTCGCGGCCGGCTCGGGAGAGGGCTACCCGCGGAGCGGACAGCGCGAACTCGCCACGGGAGGTTCACGTGACAGCGGACGCGCTGGTAAGGCCGCACATATTCAGCGAAACACCGCCCGGGCAGGCGGTCAATGATTGTCACGAGGTTGAGACACAAAACATAGCGGTTAACTAGGGAAATCAGGGGTTTCCCTAGTTGCCATCAGCAGGTGACCTCGTCACCGCGTGACACGCGCGACCGCTCCGTGGATCGCGGACGGCTCGGCCTCGGCCTCGGCCCGCCACCGGGACACCGGCACCAACCCGGGCTCGACCAGGGGATGCCCGTGGAAGAACGCGGTGACCTGCGCCGAGTCGCGCAGCGTGACGGGGGTGGCGGTGCGGGCGTAGACGGCCAAGCCGTCCTCGGTCTCGGCCGGCGGCACGGCATCGACGACGACGTGCGAGAGCGCCAGGTAGCTCCCGTCGACCAGGGGCTTCAGGTAGGCGCCGAGGACGTCGGCCGGGGCGTCGCTCTCCGGAACGAAGTGCAGCACCGAGATCGCCAGCACGGCGATCGGCTCGGCCGGGTCGAGCAGCGTGGCGAGGTCCCGGACGGCGGCCGGGTTCCGCAGATCGGCGTGGACCACCTCGGCGCACGGGTTGCCGGCGAGCAGCCGGCGACTGGTCTCCACCGCGATCGGCTCGACGTCGACGTAGACGACGCGCGCCTGCGGGTCCCTGGCGTGGGCGATCTCGTGGACGTTACCCGCGGTCGGGATGCCGGACCCGAGGTCGAGGAACTGCCGGACACCCTGGTCGAGCAGGTAGCCGACCACCCGGCGGAGGAACGCGCGGTTCTCCCTGGCGTTGGATCGCGCGTCCGGCGCGACCGCCAGCAGCCCGTCCGCGGCGGCCCGGTCGGCGGCGAAATTGTGCGAGCCGCCGAGGAAGTAGTCGTACATCCGGGCTGCGTTCGGCTGATCGGCGCTACCGAGCGCCCGCGCCGCGTTCGGTTCCGACATGCGCCTCACCGTAGCGGGGCGGGAGCCGTCGATTCTGGACGGCGCCGGATCCGGTCACCGAACTGTCGCACCGGCTCGCTAGCCTCCAGCCGTTCCGTCGTGGAGGGGAGTTGCTGGATGGCTTGGTTAGCGGTGGCGGGCGGCTACGAGGTGACGCTGGACGGCGACACCCTCGTCTGCCGGAACGCGGCGGGGAAGACGCTGCGTTCGGTACCGAAGGCGGTCCGCGAAGATCCCGTTGTCCAGGGCCTGAAACAACTCACCGAGTGGCTGAGCCGGCACGAAACGCAGTGCCGGGCCGACGTCGAACGCTGGATGGTGCGTTCGCTCCTGGTGCCCGCCGCGCTGCTGGCCGAGGTCTGGGCCGACGACGCGTGGGCGTCCGCCGCCCGCAACCTCGTGGTCACCACGCCCGACGGTGACCAGGTCGGTTTCCTCCGCGACGCGGGCGAGAAGGGCATCGGCATCGTCGACCTCGACGGGGAAACCGTCCGGCTCGACGCGGAGCAGCTCCTGATCCCGCACCCGGTCCTGCTCGACGACATCGACGACCTCCGTGAGTTCGCCGCCGAGCTGGAGTTCACCCAAGCCATCGACCAGCTGTTCCGCGACGTCTGGGCCCGCCCGGCCGACCTCGACCCGGCCACGACGCGGGTCTCCACCTACTCCGGCGGCCACTACGAGGAGCTGCGCCACCTCACCGCCCGGGCCGCCCAGGCCGGCTACCGCGTCCGTGGCGGGTACTCCGTGTGCCGCGTGTTCGAGAACGGTGCGGTCGTCGAGGCACGTTCGTGGGTCGGTTCGGACGATCCGTACTACCCGACCGAGACCGGCGACCTCATCTTCACCCGGCCCGACGGGGTCGCGCTGCCGCTCGGTGAGGTGGGCCCGGTGGCCTGGTCGGAAGGCAATCGCATGGCCGCCGGCCTCTACGCCGGCCGCGTCGTGGAGAAGGAGGCCGCAGCATGAGCGCGCCCGTCGACGCGCTGCTCGACGCGGGCGCGGTCCTACCGGCCGGCACTCCGGTCGCGCAGTCCGACACGGTGGACGCGCTGTTCACGCGCGCCTACCGGCACCCGGTGCTGGACGACCGCAGGGTGGTCCGGCTCGTGCCGGGCACGCTGCACGCCGCCGAAGATCTCTCGATGGAGTTCCTCGGCTTCGCGACGCCGGAGCGGTCGGTCGAGGTCGGCACGGTCCGCAGGCAGGCTCTCGGGTTCCCTGCGTGGGCGCTGGTCCACGACCCGGCCAACGGCCACCACGCGCTGGCGCTGGTCAAGGAGATCGAGCGGCTGGCCCGGATCGCGAAGTCCCGCGTCGGCCCGGCGAAAGAGGGCTTCGACGAGCTCGGCCGGCGGTTGGCCGCGGCCGTGCCACACTTCCTGCCGACCTACTACGAGGAGGCCGGGCGGGCCTTCATCGCCGCGGAGAGCCCCTCCTACGCCGCGATGATGTTCGGCAAGGCCCGCGAGGCCGAGCAGTCCTACGCCCTCGCGATCGACGAGGACCGGGAGCACGCGGTGTTCCTGGAGTTCGCACTCGCCGGCGCGCTCACCGCGAAGGCGCTCACCGCGCACGCCCGCACCCTGGCGGCGCGCAGCGAACCCGCCGCGGCGTACGAGCGCTTCCGGCGTCTCTGCGTGGAGCGCACGCTCGGTGGGTTGGCCCCGTACGCGGGGATGGTCGCCGATCTGCGTCGGCTGGCGAAGGCGGCCGGCCTCAACCAGGCCGACGCCGACGGCGCGGTGCTCCGCGATCTGCTCGACGCGCCGACGCTGCCGAAGGCACCGGAGGCGTTCTGGAAGGCCTATCGACCGGCGCTGATCCGGCTGGCGGCCGACGACGCGGTGGTCCGCGGGCGGCTGCTCACGTTCTTCCCCGAGCACCTCGACACCGACGCCTGGATCGACCTGCTGACCGCGGCCGGTGCGACCGAGGCGCTGGTGGCACCGGCGGGCAGCGGCGACCCGGCCGCCGAGCCCACCGACGGGGTCGCCGAGTGGTTCCACCGGTTCGCCAAGCACCGCAATTCGCGTCGCTGGCGGGCGACCAACCGGTCCACCGCGCTCTACGCGCTGCTCGAGCGGGCCGCCGACCGGATCCGGGCGGACGGTGTTCCGCTGCGGCTGGAGCAGGACTGGCAGTCCGATCTCGACCTCTACGACACCGCGCTCGCGCTCGGGCTGCCGGTGGCCGACCCGAGCGACGACTTCCAGGTGAACGTCCACCAGTGGCTCGCTGACGAGAGCGACGGGCGGCGAGACCTGGCCGCTTTCGCCGCCGACCCCCGCTTCCTCGGCGCGCTGGTGGCCGCGGCGGAGAACGGGCTGCCGCGGCGGCCCTCACCCGCGGTGGTGGAGCAGGTCCTCGGGTCCCCCGGGCTCCGGGTCGCACTCACCCACTTCCTCGACGACCTGGCCGACGCGATCGAGCGGCAAGGCCTGCCGACGCTGGAGGGACAGTTCCAGCGGCTCGACAAGGTCGTCGACGGGCGTCTGCTCGCGCTGAACCCGGCCGCCGCCGCGCGGATCCGGGCCCATGACCTGGCGCCGGTGCTCGGCCGGACGCTCCGGTCCGGGCTGGTCGACGAGTACGGCTGGCCCGCGCTCGAGCAGTACGTCACCGAGTCGGTGCCGCCGCCTCGGTCCGACGACGACGAGCAGATCAACCAGTACGGCCAGTGGCCGCACTTCGTCCTGCGGCACGGCGCCCAGGTCGCGGTGCTCGACACCGACGGCGTGGTGCTGCGCCACACGCTCCGGATCCCGTCCGATCAGCGCGGCTATCTCTGGCTCACCGCGTTCCGCTACGTCGACGGCCAGCTCCTGGTGTCGTGGGACACCGGACCCGACCGGTCGGCGTACTGGAGCGGGACGCCCGGCGACGTGATCACCAAGCTCCCGTTCGCGGCGTGGCAGCCGGCCGACGGCTCGCTACCGCTGCCCGGCGGTGGCCGCACCGCGGGGGGCAGGCCGCTGCACGTGGGTGACCGGTCCCAGGACGTAGGTGGGCGGGTGTTCACCGACGGCCGGTCGTACTGGGTCCTCGGCGAGGACGACCAGGGCAACAGCACTGTGTTCGAGTACGACCCGGCCACCGGCGAGCGCGGCCGGGCATCGCTGCCGGCGTTCTTCGAGGCGGATGCGGTCGACGGGGAGCGGCTCGATGCCTCCGCGAGCAGGCTGCGGATCGCGCCGCCCGGCGGCGGCGTCAGCCCGATGGGGCGCGCCGACGGTCTGGTGGGCTGGCGGGTACGCACCACGGACAACGGCGAGTCCGTCGGCACCGGCATCGACGGACGATCGATCCGGCTCCGGACGCCGGAGGAGGGCTCGCTGACCGGCGCGGTGCGCTTCCCGGGCTCGGACGCCGTGTTCGGTGTGGTCAGTAGGCAGGCGTGGCGCGACCACACGCTGACGATTCTGGACCGGGACGGCTTCGTGGTCTCGGTGGTAGGCGTCGGCGAGTTCCGCGACACGTTCGCGGCGGGCACGCCGCTCATGCCTGACCTGCACGGCTGGCATCATCTGCGCCCCCGGGACCTCTCCGGGTCGGCCGCGCTCCGCGCGCTCACCGACCAGCAGGCCGCGGTGCTGCTCGCCGCCGGTGCCCGCGACCACGAGGCTGCACAGCAGGCCCTGGCCGCGGAACGAGCGCTGGTGGCGAGGCCGGCCCTGATCGCCGGGCAAGCCCTGGCCGCCGGACAAGCCCAGCTCGCGGGACAAGCCGGGGTCGTCGAGGAGTGCCCCGGGGCGATCCGGGCGGCGATCGCGGACGTGCTTCCGGCCCTCACCCATCCCGATCTGGTCAACGGCGTGGTCGGCGTGGTGGCGAAGGCCGCCGAGCGGGCCGCGCTGCTCGCCGGGCTCAGCGCCGGACTCGCGTCTGCGACGGACGGGGAGCCGCGGGCCTCGGCAGCGGCCGCCGAGGGCAAGCCCGCCGATGGACCGCTGATGGACGGCCTCGCGCTGCTGATCCCCCGTTGTTACAACCGCGGCAACGAGGCGGTCCGGCTGCTGACGACCGTCGGGCGCGCCCTGGTGGACGGGGTCCCTCCGCACGCGGGGGACCTGGAGGGCGACCATGACTGGTTCAAGGCGCTCGACGTCTTCCCGGCCGCGCTCTACCGCGCGGTGTCCCCGCTGTACCGCTCGCTCGTGCTGCCGGTCGCGGTCTCGGAGCGTGAGGCGCTGCTCGAGTTCGCGGAACTGCTCGCCGATCTGGGGCTGCTGGCCCCGGGCGGTCGGCTGCGCCGCATCATCGGGACGACCGAGACCGAGCCGGGCCCGGACCGTCTGCACGCGAACGGAAACGGCGGCCGGGTGCTGCGGCTGAGCGAGAACGAGCAGACCTTCCTCGGGCAGACCCAGTGGAGCGTCTGCCTGCTGGAGTACCAGCCGGACGGCGAGTTCGCGCCGGTGCCGGGCGTCCAGATCTCCTACGACCATTCGTTGCTCGCCGGGTTCGACGCCGAGACGGTGCGGTCCTACGTGGCGGCGGCGCGGGAGCGCGGGCCGATCGAGTGGCGTCCGGAGCTGGTCGACGAGCTGTCCCGCGCCGCCGGGCTCAGCCGCGCCGAGGCGCTCCTGCTGCTGTTCGGCCTCGTTCAGCCCGGCGAGCCGGTGCGCGCCGCCGCCGAGGAGATCGGCATACCGGTCGCGGCTCTCGAGATCGTGAACGACGCCTGGGGCCACGGCAACAATCGGCGGGCCGCGCTGGTGGGCAGCCTGCTGCCCGCCGACCCGAGCCGGATCTGGGACGACGGCCCGGCTCTCGGCGGTGTGGCCGAGTGGTACCGGGCACGCGGTCGGCGCACGCCCGTCTCCGACGAGGTGCTCGTCGCCTTCAGCAAGGCGGGGCTGACCTGGCGACCACGCCCCCTCGACGTCGTGAACGGCCTCCGATCGCCGGAGGCGTGCGGATGGATCGCGCCGACCCGTCGGGACGCCGCCGGGCAGATCGAATCCGCAGAGGACTTCCGCAACCCCACCGCTGCCGACGTCGTCACGGTGCTGGCCAAGGCCCTGCCCTGGCTGGCCTACCACGTCCCGGTCGACGACGGGTTCCGGCAGGCGCTGCCCGAGGTGCTCCGGCTCTACCGCGCTCGGCTGTCCGAGCCGGAGTACGAGGTCTCGCTCCAGTACCTGGACGAGAAAGACTGGGCTGCGCTCGCCGACGACCTGGGAACTTCGCCGGTCGATCGGAGCGCTCCGAACGACGATCGGGTCGAACTCGGGCCCTTCGTCACGCCCGACCTGGCCGACGGCCGGCGAGTGCGCCTGCGGCCGGCGCTGATCACCGGCCCGGACGACCCGGCGCTCCGGGCGTACGAGGCCCGCGCCCAGCACTGCGACGAGATCGCTGCCCTCCGGGTGTTGCTCTCCGACTGGCTGCCCGTGCTGCTCGACGGAGCGGCCGCGATCGACCCGGCCGCCGGACCACCGCAGGACCCGAGCCGCTCGGTGCCCGACTTGGTCACCGAGGTCGCGACGGCGCTCGGCCTGAGCGCCGACGCGGCCACGCTCTACCTTCAGCTGCTCGCGTTGCCCGACCCCACCGACCGGAACGTCGCCCGCTGGACCGGGTGGAAGCCCGCTCGGCTCAAGAAGGCCCGGGCCGAGCTGGCCGCGACACCGCTGGTCACCGAGGCCAAGCGGGCACGGGCCGGGCGGACGCTGTTCCTGCCAGGTGGCTGGCTGGCGCTGAAGTCGCCGCTGCCGCCGATCGAGGCGTGGAAGAGCCCGCTGTTCGGCCTGCCGAACGGGGTGCCGACCCTCAGCCGAGTGGTCCCCCTCCACCCGGTTCCCGCCCTGTTCGCCGCCGCCTGGGCCCGGGTGCGTGGCGGCGACGAACCGCGCTTCGAAACGCTGCAGACCGGAAGGCGCCGATGAGCACCGCGACCGACCCCGTATCCGGCGCCGCCCGGCAGGTCGACCCGGCGGAGTACACCTACGCCGAAGAGCTGGCGTTCCTCGCCCGCTACGACGGCGGCCCTCGGCCGCCGGGCTGGCGGCTGACGCCGCGCGCGGTGGTGACGTTCGTACTGGGCAGCGGCGGCGACGCCCTTCGCGTCGGCTCGGATCGCCTGGTCATCAGCGCGAAGTTCGTCGGTGACCGGGCGCTGGTGGAGCGCTGCGTGGTGACGCTCGCCGGAGAGCGCGGCCTGCTGCTCGTCGGCGAGCCCGGCACCGCGAAGTCGATGCTGTCCGAGCTGCTCGCCGCGGCGGTGAGCGGCACCAGCGAGCTCGTCGTCCAGGGCACCGCCGGAACGACGGAGGACCACTTCCGCTACGGCTGGAACTACGCGTTGCTCCTGGCGAACGGGCCCAGCCCGGAAGCGCTGGTGCCGTCCCCGGTCCTGAGCGGAATGCGCACCGGCGCGGTCGTGCGGATCGAGGAGCTGACCCGGTGTCTCCCCGAGGTCCAGGACGCGCTGGTCTCGATCCTCTCCGACCGGCGGATCGCGGTGCCGGAGCTGGCTGCGACCGCACACTCGAGCGTGGCCGCGGCGCCCGGCTTCACGGTCATCGCGACCGCGAACATCCGCGACCGTGGTGTCTCGGAGATGTCGGCGGCGCTCAAGCGGCGGTTCAACGTCGAGACGGTGGGTCCGATCCCGACACTCGCGGACGAGATCGCCCTGGTGAAGCGCCAGGCGACCACCACCGTCGCGCGGTCGGGAGCGTCGTTCGGCGTCGACGACGCGGTGCTGGAGGCTCTGGTGACCGCGTTCCGCGACCTGCGGTCCGGCGAGTCGGTGGAGGGCTGGCAGGTCCAGCGCCCGTCCACGGTGATGAGCACGGCCGAAGCGGTGGCGGTAGCGACCTCGCTCGCGCTGGCCGCGGCTTACTTCCCCGGCGACCGGGACGTGCTGTCGCTCCTGCCGGGTCACCTCCGTGGGGTGGCGGCCAAGGACGACCCGGCGGACGCCGCCACGCTGCTCGGCTACTGGGACGGTGCCGTCCGACGGCGTGCGGAGGAGGGGTCGCGGCTCTGGCGGCAGCTCTGGGAACTGCGGAATGCCGTCGGTTGACCCAGCGGGGGCGGTCTCCGCTCTCGCGGCGCAGACCGTGCCCTACCTGATCGGGGTACGGCACCACTCCCCCGCACTCGCCGCGGTGGTGCCCCACCTGCTCGACGAGGCGCGGCCGGACGTCGTGTTGGTCGAGCTTCCGGCGGAGTTCGCCGAGTGGTTGCCGTGGCTGGCCGATCCGGAGACCGTCGCGCCGGTGGCGCTGGCCGGTGCCGACGGCGGCGACGGGGCCCTGGCGTTCTACCCGTTCGCCGACTTCTCGCCGGAGCTCGCAGCGGTGCGGTGGGCGGCGCGGAACGGCGTCCGGGTCGTCGCCTGCGACCTCCCGCTGGTCGATCGCGGCTGGCACCAGCGCGGGTTCGCGCCGGACTCCCCGAGCGAGGAGGCCGGGCCAGTCGAGGAGATCGGGCCGGTCGGCGGTCCGTTGCTGGCCGACGCGCTGCGGGCAGGCAACAGCGGACGCTCCGACGACGATCTCTGGGACCGGGCCGTCGAGGCCAGGGCCCCCGGCTCGACACCGGAAGCGGTGCGGCGGGCCGCGCTGCTGGTGGGCTGGGCGTTCCGCACGGACGCGCGGCGCGGGGGCGGCGTCGACCCGATCGACCTACGCCGCGAAGAGTGGATGCGGCGCTGCGTGGCCGAGGCGCTGGCGTCCGGGCCGTGTCGGATCGCGGCCGTCGTCGGCGCGTTCCACGCCCCCGCCCTGCACCTGGATCCAGACGCACCTGCGTCTCCACCGCCCACCACCGAGCCGGCGCCCGGCAGCGAGATCGTCACGTCGCTCGTGCCGTACACATTCGCGCTGCTCGACGAGCGGTCCGGCTATCCGGCCGGCATCCGCGATCCGCAGTGGCAGCAGGAGGTTCTCGCCGCCGGGGGCGACGCCGCAGCCGTTCAGGACGCCGCGATCGCCGCTCTGGTCGGCATCACCGCCGAGGTCCGCGCCGCCGGCCACCCGGCCGGTCCGGGGGAAGCACGGGAGGCGGTCCAACTGGCGACAGGGCTGGCCCGGCTCCGCGACCTCCCGGCGCCCGGCCGCGGCGAGCTGGTCGAGGCGGTGCAGAGCGTCCTCGCGCAGGGTGAGGTCCTGGGGCGCGGACGGGTGGTGGCCCGGGCGATGGAGCGGGTACTGGTCGGAGAGCGTCGCGGCCGGGTGGCACCGGCGGCGCCGCGCTCGGGGCTGCGGTCCGCGGTCGAACGGGAACTGGCTGCTCTTCGGCTACCCGGGCCGGGCGAGCCCGCCCGCGACCTGCGGCTCGACCCGCTGCGCTCCGATCTCGACCGCCGCCGGGAGATCACGCTGCGGCGGCTCACCGTGTGCCGGGTGCCTTATGCGACCGAGGCGGAGGTCACCGGTGTCGGTGGTCTCGCCGGGCTGACCACGCGGTGGACCGCCGGGTGGACCCCGTCCACGGAGGCGTCCCTGGACGTCGCCGGTGTCCAGGGCGTCACGCCGGCACAGGCCGCCGAGGGCGCGCTGCGACTCCGGCTGCGCCGCCAGGTCGACGCCGGCGGGCCGACCGCGGCCGAGGTGGTCGAGGCGTTCGCCACCGCGGCCGGGTGCGCGCTGGTCGGTTTGGCAGCCGAGCGGTTGGCAACGCTGGCGCTGGTGGCACCGGCCACCGGCACGCTCCCGGAACTGCTCGACGCGCTGGCCACGATCGACCAGGTCCGTCTCGGCCACGTACCCGGGCTTGCGCCGTCGGCCCTTCCCCGGCCCGGCGACCTCGACGGGACGGCCGAGGTGGTGCGAGCCGCCGCGGTACGTCAGCTCGACGGCCTCGCCGGCTCCACGGACGTCGCCGACGCCCGGGCCCTGGTCGCCCTCGCGCTGCGCAACGACGCCGGACTACGGCTGGCCGACGCCCTGGAGCGGTTGGCGGTCGACGGCAGTCCGCTGATCGCCGCCGCCGCGAGCGTCACGCAGGTGCTCCTCGGCAGCAAGGAGCCACCATGGCTCGGCGAGCGGATCGCGTCCTGGGTCGACAACGCGACCGACGCGGATCGGCGCCGAGTGCTGCAGGGACGGCTGACCGGCCTGCTGGCGGCGTCCAGCCCGCTGCTGGAGACCGGCGGCGCGGTGCTGGACACGCTGCTCGCGCGGATCGAGTCGCTCGCCGACGAGGAGTTCCTCGACCGGCTGCCGGCGCTGCGGGGCGGCTTCTCGGTGCTGAGCCCGGCCGGCCGCGATCGGCTGCTCACGGTGGTGACCGACCGGCTCGGTGAGCCGTCGGCCGATATCGACGTCGTGCCCGACCCCGAGGCGTTGCTGCATCGCCTCCTCGCGGATCGCGCCGGTCGCGCGGCGGTGACGCGGTTTCACCTGCCGCTCGGCGGCGGTGCCCCAGCGGCCGAGTCCACGCCCTCGGGGCCCGCTTCGGCGGGGCTTTCGTCGGCGGGAGTCTCGTCGGGTGGATCCCCGTCGGCGGAGCCCTCGCCGGCGGGGCTTGGTTCGGCGGCCGCGCGAGGCGTCGAGGGTGACCTCGACCCGCTCGACCGGTGGCGGCTGGTGCTGGGCCGGCCCGGAGTCCGAGGCGCCCGGGCGGCACGGTATGCGAGTGCGCTCGACGAGCTGTACGGCGCGGGCCGCGGCGAAGGCGCCCAGGACGACGCCGACGCGCGCGCCGGCCGCCAGGCGTCCTACCCCACCGCCCGGGAGTGGTCCGAGGAACTCGCGGCGCTGTTCGGGCCGGGCGTCCGGGAGGAGGTGCTCGGGCGGGCGGTCGAGGCCGGCCGGACCGACGCGGCGCTGGAACTCGACCCGGGCTCAGTGCGGCCCTCCGTCGAGTTGTTGCAGACCGTGCTGTCGCTGGTCGGCGGTGTTCCGGAGGGGACGCTCGCCCGGCTGCGGCCGCTCGTCGCCCGGCTGGTGGCCGAGCTGACGCAGCAGCTCGCGACCCGGATTCGGCCCGCGCTGACCGGCTTGGCGTCCCCGCGCCCGACGTACCGGCCGGGCGGGCCGCTCGACCTACCCCGGACGCTCCGGGCGAACCTGGCCACCACCCACCGCGCCGACGACGGCCGGGTGGTCGTCGTCCCGGAGCGGCCGGTGTTCCGGACCAGGGCCCGGCGCAGCGTCGACTGGCGTCTCGTGCTGGTCGTCGACGTGTCCGGCTCGATGGAGGCCTCGGTGGTCTGGTCGGCGCTGACCGCGTCCGTGCTCGCCGGCGTCCCGGCGTTGACCACGCATTTCGTCGCGTTCTCGACCGACGTCATCGACCTGTCCGACCGGGTGGACGACCCGCTCGGTCTGCTGCTCGAGGTGCGGGTCGGCGGCGGCACGCACATCGCCGCCGGACTGCGGTACGCCCGCTCGCTGGTCACCGTGCCGACCCGCACGTTGGTCGCGGTGATCAGTGACTTCGAGGAGGGGTTCGGCGTGGGTGGCCTGCTGTCGGAGGTGCGGGCCCTGGCGGAGTCGGGCTGCACGCTGCTGGGCTGCGCGAGCCTGGACGACGCCGGAAAGCCGCGGTACTCGGTACCGATCGCCGAGCGGCTGGTCGCCGCCGGTATGCCGGTCGCCGCGCTCAGCCCGCTGGAGCTGGCGCGGTGGGTCGGAGAGCACGTCCGATGAGCGGCTCACTACCCCCGGTCGACGCGCTGGTCCTGGTCGACGCCGTCGACGCGCTGCCCGGACGGCTCCGGAAGCGGCTGGACGCGGCGGTGGCGAAGGTGTCCGGCTGGGCGGTGGACGCCGACGGGCCGGAGTGGACGGTGACCGTCGACGAGTCGACGGCCGTCACCCTGCACACGGTCGACGGTGTGGTGCGCGCGGCGACCGACGCGCGGTGCACGTGCCTGCTCGCCCCGGCCTGTCTGCACCGTGCCGCCGTGCTGTCGGCCGCCCCGGTGGCGGCCCCCGTCGACGAAGTCGGCCCGGCCGAGGAGGGCCCTACCGAGGTTGGGCTAGCCGAAACGACGCCGGCTGAAGCCGCGCCAGCCGAAGCAGGGCGGCCTTCAACCGGGCCTGCCGACGCCACGCCAGCGGAGACCGGGCGCGCTTCGACCGGGTCGGCCGCGGAGCCGACTCCGGGTCTGACCGCGGTCCAGCGCGCCGCGGCGGACGCCGTCTGGAAGGCGGCCGGCGCCGTCCTCACGGCAGGCGTCACCGGCAGCGGCGTCGTGCTCCGCGCCTCGCTCCTGCGGGCCGCCCACGATGCCCGCGCGCACGGCCTTCACCACCTGGCCGCCGGTGCGCGCCAAGTGGCCACCCATCTGCAGGACGCCCGGTCCGACGCTCCCCACTACCGGCTGGGCACGGTGACCGACGACCTGCGCGCCCTGCTCCTGCTCGCCCATCGGCTCCGCGATCCCGCGCTCCCGAACGGCGACGTGGCACCTCTGCTCGGCACCGCCCGTCGCGAGTACACCGCACGGGGCAGTCTGCGGCTCGTCGGCCTCTGCGCCGTGCCGGTGCTGGCCGGCTCCGGTCACGCGGGCACCGCCACCTACGTGGCCGACCGGGACGGTGTTCTGTGGCTGGTCGCCGACATCTACCCCGGCGACGTCCGGCGCGCGGCGGCTACCGCCCAGGCCGGCATCCCGCTCGGCGGCGGACTGCTGAGCCACCGGGAACTGGCCCGCGCGGGGCTGCTGGTCACCGGAGCCACCGCGAGTGAATCCCGGCAGCTCGGGGCCGGCCGCAGCGTCCGTGCGGTGCGGGCCGGCGGAGCCGCCTGGCACGAGGCGCCGCTCGCCGAGCTCTGGGACGAGCCGATCGACGCCCAGCTCGACCGGGCGTTCGCCGCGCTGGAGCTTCCGGTTCAGGACCGGCCGGCCGGTGCCGACCTGCTGTTCCTCCGGGCAGAGATCGTCGGTTCGGCGGCCGACGGCGTGCTCGCGCTCACCTCCGACGGGCAGCTGGTCACGCTCGCGATCACGATCGACAGCCCGGAGTTGGCTTACCGCGACAACCTGCGGGTGCTCGCGGACGCAAGCGGCGTCCAGCTCGACGTGATCGGCCGGCCGGATCCGGCCCGGCCAGGGCTGCTGCACGCCCTCGCGGTGGCGCCGCACCGCGCCGCCGTGAGCGCCGCAGTCGCCGCGTCCGATCCGGCGGAGGCTGCCGACTTCGTACTCGACACACCGGAAATCCGGCTACCGGCCGCCTGGGGCGGCCACGTCGACCTGGGCTACGACCGCCTGCACCGCAGCATGATCACCAGCGCGGGAACCGGGGCCGCCGGGCCGTACCCGGCCGACCCCGCGCCGACCTCGGACGCCCCGGCGACCGCGCCCGACAACCCGGCGCCCGCCTCGGGCGACCCCGCGCCGCTCACCGGCGACCCGGTTCTGCGCCTGCTCCGACGGCACCTCGATCGCACGGTCGAGGGGGGCCGGGCGGTTCAGGCGTTCGCCCGCTCCGACCAGCAGCTCCTGCGGACGACCCGCTGGGAGACCGGGGCCGACTTGCTCACCGCGCTCAACGCCGCCGCGCGACCGGGCCGCCGCGACACGTTCGGCCGACTCGCCGACGACGAGGGCCGACGCTTCGTCGTCGCCTGGTTGGCCGCGGCCGTGTACGAGCAGGCAGCGGCGTGGGCGCTCAGCCGCGCGGCCTGGTCACCCACGGGCGGCCTCGACGAGAGCTGAGGGCGGGCACACGTCAGCCCGGGGCGAGCCTCAACCCCGAGCGAGCCCCGCCCCGAGCGAGCCCCGCCCCGAGCGAGCCCCGCCCCGAGCGGGCCGCACTTCGAACGAGCCTCAGCCCCGGGCGAGCGCGGCGGCCAGCGACGGTGCCAGCGGCAACTGCGGGATCAGCGTCGCCTGCACCGCGTGGTACGCGTCCGGCTTGCCACTCCACACCGACGCGGACGGTGCGTTCCGCTCGTCCAGCTCGTGGCGCCACGAGCCGCGCTCGCGGTCGATCAGGTACTGCTCGGCGTAGTCCCACCACTGGCGGTACGGCGCTTCATACCGGCGGTCGCCGGTAGCGACCCAGAGCGCGGCCGCCGCGTTCGTGGCCTCGTTGACGACCCAGTGCAGCCGGTCCCGGACGACCGGCCGCCCGGACCAGTCCGTGGTGTAGACGAAGCCGACCGCACCGTCGGCCGCCCACCCGTCGGCCACCGCCCGGTCGTACAGCGCGACCGCGCCATCGCGCAGGGCGGTGACGTCCGCGGACGGGTCGGCCGCCGCCAACGCCTCCGCCAGGTGCAGGCAGAGTCGTGACCACTCCAGACCGTGACCGATCGTCGCTCCGTACGGCTGGAACTGGTGGCGTGGCTGGTCGTGGTGATGCTCCAGCAGCGGATTCCAGCCCTCGTCGAAGTGTTCCGGGATCCGCCAATCGTTCGCGCCGGCCCAGCCCAGCACTCGGCGGGTGATCCGGTCGGCCCGCGCTTGCCACACCAGGTCACCGGTCGCGTCGGCTGCCGCGAGGTAGGCCTCCACCGTGTGCATGTTCGCGTTGACGCCGCGGTACGGGTCGAGCGTCGACCATCGCCGGTCCCACGCGTCGACGACCATGCCGTCGTCCTCGCGCCAGAACCACTGCTCGTTCACGGCCAGCGCGTCGGTGAGCAGCGCTTCAGCCCCCGGACGCCCGGCCGCGACCGCCGACGAGGCCGCGAGCACGACGAACGCGTGCGGATAGGCGGCTTTCCCGTCGTCGACGGGGCCGTCCGCGGTGATCGACGAGAACCACCCGTCGTGCTCCTGGTCGCGGAAGCGGTCGGTAAGCGCCGCCAGGCCGTGGTCGGTCAGCTCCGCGGACCCGGGGCGACCGAGCAGCGTCGCGAGCGCGAACACATAGGTCATCCGGCAGGTGAGCCACAGGTCGAGCGGACGCTCCGCGTCGAGCGTCCCGTCGTCGGTGAGCCAGCCGAACCCCGCCGGGTGGCGCGACCCGGCCGCGAAGTCGAACAACCGGTCGCGCTCGACGTCCAGCCAGGCCCGGTGCTCGGCGGAGTCGATCCAACTGTCGCCAGCGGGCCGCGCCGCCCGAATCTGCTCGGCCACTCCCGGCCACCCTTCGTCGAGGTCAGCGTTTCGGGTTGAAGCCTCGCACCCCGGTGGCCCCGACGTCTGCCGAGGGTGGGCGTCACCCGAGGTAGGGCAGCGGTCGGTTGGACAGCGCGTGCCCGATGCGCACCAGCATGTCCGGATGGATGTCCAGTTCGCGGAGCGTCCCCGGGTCGACCCACCGGACGTCGAGGAACTCCGCGCTGGGAGACGGTGAGCCGCCGAGTGGATGGGCACGGAAGCAGAGCGAGAACTGCTGGCGGACTGTGCCGTCGCTGAACGCGAGCACGTGCCGAGGATTGCTGTAGATGCCGATCAGGCCGGTGATCAGGATGTCGATGCCGGTCTCCTCCCTGGTCTCGCGGACGGCGGTGTCGGTCACGCGTTCGCCGAGTCCCAGCACCCCGCCGGGGAGTGCCCACCGGCCGGTATCGGCTCGCTGGATCAGCAGGATCCGGCCGTCGGTCTCGGCGACGAAGGCGGTCGCGGCCACCACGATGGAGTTGGGCGCCGGAGCTGCGGGGTCGTTGAGGTATTCGGTGCGGGCCATGCACCAACACTACCCAACTCGTTGGAATGAGTGGGCTTTCCCGTGTCGCGTGTGGATTCTTCGACGAACGCGCCGTCAGGTGGCGCGATTTTCGGAAGGCCACCCCACGGGAGCCTCGCGAGGCCGCTTTTCGGGAAGACCACCCCCACCGGGGCTTCTGGCGCGCCTTTTCGACAAGAACCCCACCGGGGCGCCTGGCGCGCGCTTTCGGGAAAACCGCCCCGCCCGGGGTGCGAGGCACACCCATTTGGGAGGACGACGCCGACAGCAGCTCGATAACGCTCTTGGGAACACCCCACCGGGTACGTCGCGCATGGCCCTCTCGGAAACCGCGCCGTCCGACACCGCGACACAAGCCTCCCGAAGCCACCGCAAGGGCATGCACGCCATTCCCGAGAATCCCCCGGCACGTTACGGATGCCTTCCGGAAGTGATCCCACTACGGCACGCTGCGGGCGCCATCTCGGGAAACCACCCATGCCCCGCACACCCGTCCGGGAAGCAACCCGGCCCGTCACACCGCATCGCGCCCCTCCGGGAAGACATCCCGCGCGAGTTCTGTCGGTGGGCGTCGCTACGGTGCCGTCATGAGCGAGTCGCCGACCACCAACCCCGCTGCCAAGGCGCAGCACTTCCTCGACCTTCACCACAGCGAGCGTCCGCTCCTCCTGCCGAATCCCTGGGATGTCGGTTCCGCCGCCCTGCTCGCCGCGCTGGGGTTCTCCGCACTGGCGACGACCAGCAGCGGGTTCGCGGCCACGCTCGGCCGGCACGACGGCCACGTGACCCGGGACGAGGCGCTCGCACACGCCGCCGCGATCGCTGCCGCGACCGACGTGCCGGTCTCCGCGGACTTCGAGAACGGCTTCGCCGACGCCCCTGACGCGGTGGCCGAGTTGGTGACAGCGGCGGCCGGCAGCGGCTTGGCCGGCTGCTCGATCGAGGACTCCACCGGACGCGACGACGACCCGATCTACGACCTCGCCGCGGCTACCGACCGGATCGCCGCCGCCGCGGAGGCCGCCCACGCCGGACCGACGCGCGTGGTGCTGACCGCGCGCGCCGAGAACTACCTGTACGGGCGCACCGATCTCGCCGACACGATCGCCCGGCTGCAGGCGTACCAGGAGGCCGGGGCCGACGTGCTCTACGCGCCGGGGCTGACCAGCGCCGAGGACATCCGCGCGGTCGTCTCGTCGGTCGATCGGCCGGTCAACGTCCTCGCGTACCGCGGCGCGCCGCCGGTAGCGGAGCTCGCCGAACTCGGCGTCAGCCGGGTCTCGATCGGGGGCAGCTTCGCGTTCGCAGCGATCGGCGCGGTGGTCGAGGCAGCTGCCGAGTTCCGCGAGAAAGGCACCTACGGCTTCATCGAACTCGCCCGCCGCGGATCCGCCGCCACCGGCAAGGCGTTCTGACCCACTCCCACTGGCTGCGGCGCCGCTACCCCGCCCGACCCGGCGCTGCTCTCCCGCTCCGGCAGGGCCCGCTTCGGTCGGGCCCTGCCGGCTGGGCCCGATCCGGCTGGGGCCGGTCCAGTCAGGCCCTGTCCAGCGGGCGGTCAGATGGTCGGACCGGACGGGCCGCTCGGACTTGCCGTCAGGGGCACCTGGCGCCGGAGCCGCACGGCCGCCGCGCATCCGCCCAGCGCGAGCACGACCGCAAGGACGACCGACGTGTGCACCAAGCCACGAGCAACGTGATCCGCCCCGGCGTTGCTCTGAATCGCGTACTCGCCGATCTCCCGGGTGAACCAGAAAGGCAGCGCGTGCGCGACCGCCTCGTCCGGGTCGAGCATCATCTGCATCGCGACGATCGTCAGCAGCACGAGCATCCCCTCGAGCTCCCGGGGCAGGACCGCGCTCACCGCCAGCCCTAGCGGCGGAGCGACCACCACGGTCAGCAGCAGGATCAGCGCGATGCCGTCGTAGCGGACGTCGTCCAGATCGAAGCGGATCAACAGGAAGTAGGGCGTCGCCAGCGCGAAGCCCACCGCCCAGAGCGCGGCGAGGCGGCCCAGGTACAGCTGGTAGGTGGCGTAGCCGCAGAGCCGCAGGCGAGGCTCGATGCCGCGGGCCGCGTTACCGGCGAACAAGGCTGCCGTGCTCAGCGTCCACCCGATGCCCAGGCTGACGAACCGCACCGACTGCCAGTACTCCGTACCGCGACGGCTGAAGTAGAACGCCAGCGGGAGCAGCGCCAACAGGAGCAGCACACCGCGGCGCCGGGCGATCTCCCGCAGAGCCGCTTCGGCAACCGTCAGAGTCTTCGTCACCGTTCGCCCCTCGGAGTCAGATCGAGCACCGTGTCCACCCGGTCGAGCTCGCCGAGCAGGTGGGTGACGACGACGATCGCACTGCCGGCGTCGCGCCAGCGCCACACCTGTTGCCAGAAGTCCAGGTAGGTGCCGTTGTCGAAGCCCTGATACGGCTCGTCGAGCAGCAGCACGTCCGGGTCGCCGAGACCACCGAGGACGAGATTGAGCTTCTGCCGGGTACCGCCGGACAGGTGCCGAGCCTGACCGTCGCGCGCGACGTGCGGCCAGTCGAGAGCTGCCGCCCGGGCACGACCTTCCGCCCTCGCCGCGGTGCGCGGAACGCCGCGTCCGGCCCCGACGAGGACGAAGTGCTCGTCGGCGGTGAGGTAGTCGGAGGTACCGCCGGCCTGCGGGCAGTAGCCCACCCTGCCGTGGATGCGGACCTCGCCGGAGCTCGGCCTGGTCAGCCCTGCGCAGATGCGCAGCATCGTGCTCTTGCCGCAGCCGTTGGCACCGATCATCGCGACCACTTCGCCGGCGTGCACGCTGAGATCGACGCCGTTGAGCACGGTTCTGCGGCCGTACTTCTTGGTGATACCGCGGGCCTCGAGCCGCACGTCGCTGCGCGGTCGGCGCCGGGCCGCGGCGGTCGTGCCGCGCAGGCTCTCCACGACGGCCAGGGCGTACGCGGCGGGTGGGCCGAAGACGGACAACGGCGCCTGTCCACTGTCCCGCAGATGGACCGCGGCCTCGCCGACCGGGCCCGACGGGTCGACCTGGCGGCGACGCAGCTCGGCCGAGAGCGCGGCGAGCCACTCATCCACGGTCACGGGACCTCCATGATGGCGTTGACGTTGCGAACGAACGCCGTCCATTCCTCGCCGGCGCTCAGAAGAGTCGCTCGGCCTTCGTCGCTGAGGCGGTAGTACTTGCGAGCGGGTCCGCTCGCACCGGCACGCCAATCAGCGAGGACGAGGCCGAGTCGCTCCAGACGGAGCAGGGCGGGATAGAGCGTGCCGCCGGCGATCGTGCCGAGGCCGCCCGCATCGAGTCGCTGAGCGATTTCGTAGCCGTAGGACTCGCCGCGGGCCAACGCACCCAGCACGCAGAGGTCCAGCACCCCGCGCAGCCACTGCGTCCGCCGATCCACGGGACATGACAGTAGCACCGCTACTTAGATAGCAGCGCTACTTAGTGGCGTGGACGCTCGCGCATGCAGCCGAGTCCTCCGACGATGGCCGCCGGCCGGGGCCACCCCGTTGACTGGAGTCCGGATCGGACCAGCACCTACGGAGGCTTCCATGCTGTTCAGGAACATCACGCTGATCGCCGCGATGACGGCGACCGGCCTCGCGGCCGGACTGTTCTACACGTTCTCGATCGCGGTCATGCCCGGTCTGCGTCAGGTCGACGACCGCACTTTTGTCGACGCCATGCAGCGGATCAACGTGGCGATCCTGAACGGTTGGTTCGCGTTCAGCTTCGCCGGCGCACTGCTGCTGACCGCTCTCGCCGCCATCCTCGAGTGGCGCGCGGGCGAGCACTCGGCAGCGCTCTGGATCGTGGCCGCAGTCGGGCTCTACGCCGCGGTACTCGTCATCACGTTCGCGCTCAACGTGCCGCTGAACAACCAGCTGGACGCCGCGGGCGACCCGGCCCGGATCACCGACTTCGCGGCGGTCCGGGACCGGTTCGAGACGTCCTGGGTGCGCTGGAACGTCGTCCGCGCGGTTCTCTCCACCGCGAGCCTGGCCACGCTGGCCTACGCCCTACTCCGCCGCTGAGCGCGGCCCGTCCAGAACGACAAATGCATGCGGCGGCTCATGCGTGCTCTCAGGCCCGCCCTGGACGGGCCGTGCACTACTCCGGTCGGTCGAGGATGCGGAGCCAGGTCCCGTCGGCCTGACGGCGGGCCACCTGGGCGCGGCCACCGGTACCGTCGGCGGGGCGAGTGGCGGTGAGCGCCAGATCCCCGTGGAACAGCGTCGGCAGCGGCTCCTCGACACGCTGCGGCGGCATCATCGTCACCACCTTCTCGAACAGCGCCTGGATCGCCTCCCGTCCGACGGTCACTTCTCCGACGGGGTAGCCGAGCACGGCGTCCGGTTCGTAGAGCGCGGCGATTCCCTCCGCGTCGTCGGCGTTGGCGCGTTCGACGAACAGCCGGGCCAGGTCCTCGGGGGTCGCGGCACGTTCGCGGTCGGCAGTCATCTCAACTCCTGGACAGATGCGGTTCGGACATCTCCACCGTGCCCGGTGTCGATCCAGACGTCAAAGAGCGGTTTCTTCTCCCTTCTAGAATCAGCAGTTATGGAACTCCGCCAGCTCGCGTACTTCCTTGCGGTCGTGGAGACCGGCAGCTTCACCAAGGCCGCCGCCCAGGTGCGGGTCGCTCAGCCGGGGGTCAGCGCCCAGATCCGGCAGCTCGAGCGCGAGCTGGGCCAGCCGCTGCTCGACCGCTCCGGCCGTGTGGTGCGCCTCACCGAGGTCGGAGCCGCCGTGCTCCCCTACGCCCGGGCCGCACTGGCCGCGGTGGACGCCGCCCGGCACGCCGTCGACGAGCTCACCGGCCTGCTCCGTGGGCGCGTCGCGGTCGGGATGATCACGTCGTGCGGCCCGCTCGGACTCCCCGAGATCCTCGCCGAGTTCCACCGCGCCCATCCCGCGGTGGAGGTGACGCTCATCGAGGACGGCTCGGACGAGCTCGTCGACGCCCTACACGCGGGCACGCTCGACGCCGCGATCATCGGTTTGCCCACCACCCCTCCGGCCAGCCTCGCCACCCAGATCGTCACCGACGAACCGCTCGTGGGCGTCGTCGCCGCAGGCCACCCGCTCGCGAACCGGGACCGGGTGCCGCTCTTCGAGCTCCACGAGCAGCCGCTGATCAGCCTGCCCAAGGGGACCGGCATCCGAGCCCGCCTGGAGGACGCCTGCGCCGCGGCCGGATTCGCACCGCGCATCGCGTTCGAGGCGAGCGACCCGTTCCTCCTCGCCGAGCTGGCCGCGCGCGACCTCGGACTCGCGATCCTGCCCGCCTCGGTCGTCGCCTCGCCGCCGGACGGTGTCCGGTCGATCGAGATCGTCGATCCGCGACTGCGCGGCCAACTCGCGTTCGCCTGGCGCGCCGCCGGACCCACCAACCCCGCCGCGCGGACGTTCCTCACCCACGCCCGCGCTGCCCTGCCGAACGCCACCCCGACGGACACCACCCCACCGGACGCCACCCCGCCGGACACGACCCCACCAGACCGTCGCCGAGCACGCCCGGCAGCGTGACCTGCTCCCGGACGCGCGGCGGTCGGCCGCCCTGTTCGCGTCCGACCGCCGCGCTCGTCCGCGCCTACCGCGCGCTCCGAACGGACGCGTCCCCGCCGGACGCCGCCCCGCCGGACGCCGCCCCGACGGACGCCGCCGTGCCGGACGCCGACCGTCCGGATGCCCGCCGCGCGAGCGCGAAGTAGCGGTTCGACTCGGGGCGGAACATCAGCACGCACGCCACCACCACCGCCGCGATGTGCACGGCCCGGACCGCGATCACGAGAGCCAACGCCAGGTCGGCCGACCCGAGCGCGTCGCCGAGCGAGTTCCCGTCGGCCAACCAGCTGAGCGGCTCGATGACCAGCGAGAGCATGCCGACGATGCCCAGCCCGAGCGCCAGCGCGATCCGTGCCGAGCGGTACCCCCGCCAGAACGCCGCCACCACCAGCAGCACGGCACCGTAGATGGTCACCCGCACCCCGATACCGACCATCAGCGAACTGAGGGCCTCGCCGTCCGCAGCGCTCACGGCCACCCGGCCGACGGCCTCGACCGCCCCGGCGGCGACCGCCGTCACCCACCACACCGTCGCGGCGCGCACCGACGACGGCGGCTTGATCCGGGACGACGCCGACGACGGGGCCACTACGACTTGTTCCGACATCTCGCACCTCGTTGTTGGTGGAACCGGCGGTGATCCCGCCACGCACCGAGCGTGCTCCGAAACCCCAGAAAGGGCGTCCCGCCGAGGTATCGATCGGTTCTAGTCCTCAGGAGGCACCGACGACTGTCCACTCTCACTCCGCCGACTGCGTCGAAATGAGAATCCGGGATAGTAGAGGCATGCGCCCGGACACTTATGAGGAATTAGATGGTTGATCCCCAGGGATCGCCGTCGAGACCGGAATCGCTCTCCCGGCAGATCTACGCAACCCTGCGCGAAGGCATTATTCGCGGCCAGTACGCGCAGGGCTCCCGACTGGCCGAACAACGGCTCGCGCAGGAGCTCGCGGTGTCCAGGGTTCCGCTGCGCGAGGCGGTGCCGCTGCTGGAGATGGACGGGTTCGTCCGAACGCTGCCGCGCCGCGGGACGGTCGTCACCACCTGGTCGCTCACCGCCGTTGAAGACCTCTTCGACCTGCGGCTCTGTCTCGAGGTCGGCGCGGCGACCTACGCAGCGCGCCAGGTGGCCGCCGGCGCTCCGACCGAGCCGCTCGCCGCCGCACTGGAGCGGTCGGCGGCCAGCGTGACCAGCGGCGATCGGTACCGGATCGCACAGGCCCGGTCCGGATTCCACGACGCGGTCGTCGAGCTCACCGGGAACGCCTTGATGGCGACGCTGATGCGTCCGGTCTCCGGGCGGATGACGTGGTTGTTCTACCTGACCGCGGAGCCGGGATCGTCCGATCCCGCGGTCGGCAACGGCCAGCTCTTTTCCGCGATCACGTCCGGCAAAGAGCGGGTGGCCGAGGCCGTCGCCTATGCGCGTATCGAGTGTGATCGGAGGGAATCGCTCGACGCTCTGCGACGAATCGGCATCGAATAGCGCGCCTCGCCGGTCATCTCCCGCGATTTCACGACGCATTTCACCGCTCGAATTCGCTTGCCTCCGGGATTCCCACTGTGGGATTCCCGGACCGCGGACCCGAACTATCCCGGCGGCGTCCCGGTACCCGGCCGATCGGTGGGCAACAAGGCGCGCCCGGTCTCCAGGTACGCCGTCAAGCTCGCGAGCACGAACGGCCACCCCGCATCCACGACCGCAACCTGGTCGTCCGGTAGACCGGCGTGGGTCAGCGTCACCCGTACCCGCTCCCCTACCGGCTCGAGGTCGAACGTCACCCGCGACACCCGCGCCGGATCACCTTCCTCGCCGGCGACCACCCAGCTGTGCGACAGCCGTCGCGGAGGGTCGACCTCCAGCACCGTGCCCACCAGGTCGACGCCGTCGTCGGTGACCCGCCGGTGTTCCCACCGCCCGCCGGGCGTCCACGTCGACACGTTGCGGTGACCCCAGTAGCGCGCGGTGTGCGCGGGGTCGATCAACGCGTTCCAGACGCGCCCTGGTCGGGCCGCGATCGAGGTGGCATAGATGAGCATGGCAGGAGTGAGCTCTCGTCGACCGGCGACCGACGAGGTCGCTTGACCTCGTTGATGCCGGAGGGTGGAAGGGGCTCATTGTCCCGCCGACCGGCTGAGCGCTCCGGCACTCCGCGCACTCGGGGTACGGACGGCCGGGAAGCACTCATCCGAACCGGGTAGGAGGTCGTACAGTCCGGTCCATGGATCCCGTCACCGGCGACGACGTGACCGCGAGCGTCAGCCTGCTGCGGCGATCGTTCTCCGACGTCCCGGACAGCGCCTGGCGAGTGGCGGCCGGCGATCTGCGCTGGAGCTGCTGGGAGACGCTCGAGCACCTCGTCGACGACTTGTTCACGTATGCGATCCAGGTAGCGGCGTCCGACCCGCCGCGGGACGACGTCGTCCCGTTCGATTACCGGACCACCCGCGACGGCGGGCCGGCGAACAGCCTGTTCCTGCAGCCCTCGGCCGGAACCGCCGGCCTGCTCCAGGCCCTGGAGGTCTGCGGCGTGTTCCTCGCGACCGCGGTCCGGGACGCTCCGCCGGACCGGCGCGCCCACCACGGCTACGGACTGTCCGATCCGGAGGGATTCGCCGCGATGGGCGTCGTCGAGACGCTCGTGCACGGCGACGATCTCGCCCGTGGCCTGCAGCGACCCTGGGCACCACCGGCCGACCTGTGCGCCCGCTCCCTGCACCGGCTGTTCCCGCACGCACCGCTGGAGACCGAGCCGTGGCCGACGCTGCTCTGGGCGACCGGACGCGGCTCGCTGCCCGGCCACCCCGATCAGGGTGACGGCTGGCGCTGGGACGCCCGCCCCGCCGTCGAGCGCTGAGAATCGCCCGCTTGCCCGGCGTCGCCCGAAAGCATTGACATGCAGCCAGACGGCTGCCTAAAGTCATAGGCAGCCTCAAGGCTGCCTAACGGAGGTGGAGCCGTGGACGAGGTCTTCAAGGCGCTGGCCGATCCCCACCGACGTGAACTGCTCGACCGCCTCTACCGGCGGAACGGGCAGACGCTGCAGGAACTCTGCGCCGGGCTGGACATGGCTCGGCAGTCGGTCACCAAGCACCTCGCGGTCCTGGAGGCCGCCGGAGTGATCACGACTACCCGGCGTGGCCGGGAGAAGTTGCACTTCCTCGACGCGGCTCCGATCAACGACATCGCCGACCGGTGGATCGGCCGGTACCGGCAGCAGGCCCGTGCGCTCGCCGACCTGAAACGAACCCTGGAGGACAGACCCATGGCCGAGTTCGTCTACACCACCTACATCAAGACGACGCCCGAGCAGCTGTGGAACGCGCTGATCGACCCGGCGTTCACCAAGCAGTACTGGGGATCCGAGCTCAAGTCCGAGTGGACTCCCGGCGCGCCGATCTACTGGGACGACGAGGACCTCGACCAGGTCGTTCTCACCTCCGAACCGCCCCGGCTCCTCTCCTACACCTGGCACAACTACCAGCCCGCGCACGCGACGTTCTTCGGCTGGGACGACGACTACCTCGCCCGGCTGACCACCGAGGACCGGTCGAAGGTGACGTTCACCCTGGAGCCGGGCGACGACGCGGTGAAGCTCACGATCGTGCACGACGGGTTCGCCGGTGACACCGAGATGCTGCGGGCGATCAGCGGACGCAACCCGAAGTCCGGCGGCTGGCCGCAGATCCTCGCGAACCTGAAGACACTGCTGGAGACCGGCTCCACGTTCTGATCGACCAAAGTCGGTGCGGCCGTCGCCCTCCGGCCGCGGTCCGCGCACCGACGGCGCCTTACGGTGATCCCATGCGATGGTGGGTGGACGTCGGCCTGGTGGCCCTGGCAGCGGCGATGGGAGCGTTCTTCCTGGCCGACACCCCGATGGAGTACCCGATCATCGACGTGACCACCGGAGTTTTCTCCCTCGTTCTGCTGGTGGTCGCGCGCCGTGGGTGGACGGTTCGGATCGCGCTGGGGTTGATCCCGCTGATGGTGGTCTCCACGCTGTCGATGGGATCCGCGATGGTGGCACTCGCCGTTGTCGCCCGTTATCGGCCGTGGCCGACGACGCTAGCCGTGGTGGGAACGCACCTCACGTTCGTCCTCGCAGCGTTCACCGCGGTCGCCTCCGAGGATCCCCAGTTCGTGGTCGCCGTGGTCGCGGTTCTCGCGCTGGATGCCGCGATGGTGGCCTCCGGCAAGCTGGTGCGGTCCCAGCGCCTGCTCGTCGAGTCGTGGCAAGAGCGGGCACGAGAAGCTGAAGAGGGGCAGCGCTTGCGCGTCGAGGAGGCCCGGCACGCGGAGCGGGAGCGGATCGCCCGGGAGATGCACGACGTGCTCGCCCATCGCCTCTCGCTGCTGGCCGTGCACGCCGGAGCACTGGAAATACGCCGGGCGGCACCGGACGACGAGCGCCGGGCCGCCGGCGTGATCCGCGAATCCGCCTACGCGGCGCTCGAGGACCTGCGCGAAGTGATCGGCATGTTGCGCTCCGACGAGGCCGACTCCGACCGGCCGCAGCCCACGCTGGCCGACGTGCCGGCGCTGGTCGAGCAGTCCCGGTCGACCGGAGCGCAGATCGTCTTCGAGAACTGCGGCACCGCATCGGCCGCCGACGGCATCGGCCGTCACGTCTACCGTGTCGTGCAGGAAGGGCTGACCAACGCCCGGAAACACGCGCCGGACGCTCCGGTCCGGGTCGTGCTCACCGATCGCGACGGAGGGCTGGCCGTGGAGATCAGCAACCCCGTACCGGCGTCCGGCACCGCGTGGTTGCCCGGCGCGGGGAGCGGGCTGGTCGGACTGCGGGAGCGGATGCAGCTGGTCGGCGGCAGGCTGGAGCACGGACGGACGCCCGCCGGCGAGTTCCGGCTGTCCGCCTGGGTGCCGGAGCGGACGCCGTGACGATCCGGGTGCTGATCGTGGACGACGACGCGCTGGTCCGCTCGGGTCTGGAGATGATGCTCGGCGGGTTCGACGATCTCACGGTCGTCGGCGCGGTGAGTGACGGCGCCGACGTCATGCCCGCCGTCAACGAGCTCCATCCGGACGTCGTCCTGATGGACATCCGGATGCCGCTGATCGACGGGCTGACGGCGACGGAGCAGCTCCGTGCGCGGCAGCATCCGCCCGAGGTGATCGTGTTGACGACGTTCGACACCGACCGGCACATCCGCCGGGCGATGCGGGCCGGCGCCAGCGGTTTCCTGCTCAAACACACGCCGCCGGCGCGGATCGCCCAGTCGATCCGGCTGGTCGCCGCCGGGGAGCCGATGCTGTCGCCCGACGTCACCCGGCGGGTGATGGCGTTCGCCGCGGAACCCGACCGGGATCCCCGCCGGGACGAGGCTCAGCGGCTGCTCGGCCGCCTGTCCGACGGGGAGCGAGCGGTCGCGGCGCTGGTCGGGCAGGGCCGGACGAACAGCGAGATCGGCCGGGAGCTACTGATGAGCACGGCCACGGTCAAGGCGTACATGTCCCGGATCCTCACCAAGCTCGACCTGACCAACCGCGTCCAGGTCGCGCTCCTCGTCCACGACGCATCGGTCGACCGATGAGTTTTCCGGACGGCCGACGTTGTACGTGGTGAGACCGTTCACCACTGGAGAGGAAAGACCGTGGACTTCACCCTGGAACTCGTGATCGTGCCGGTGTCCGACGTCGACCGGGCCAAGGCGTTCTACACCGAGAAGATGGGCTTTCGGGTGGACGTCGACCACAGCGCCGGCGAGGACTTCCGGGTCGTCCAACTGACGCCGCCGGGGTCGGCCTGTTCGATCTCGCTGATGCGCAACCAGATGGCGCCGGGCTCGCTGAAGGGTCTGCACCTCTGCGTCGAGGACCTGGAGGCGGCCCACAAGGAGCTGATCGCGAGGGGTCTGGAGGCCGGTGAGCCGTTCCACTTCGGTCCCACCGGTCAGACGCCGGGGCTGCATCCCGAGCGGGAGAGCTACGGGTCCTTCCTGCAGATCGACGACCCGGACGGCAACGTCTGGCTGGTGCAGGAGGTCACGAAGCGGACGCCGCGGGCGTGAGCGCCCGTTCCGGCGGAGCCGCGGAGCCCGCCGTGGCTCCGCGGCCCGACGGAGCCGGGGCGGGAACGTCGCCGGACTTCGGCCGCCTCACCGAACCGCACCGCCGCGAGCTGCACGTGCACTGCTACCGGATGCTCGCGTCGTTCCACGAGGCGGAGGACGCCGTGCAGGAGACGTTCCTGCGGGCGTGGCGGGGCCGGGAGAGCCTGGTGGACAGCGCCGGGGTCCGGCCCTGGCTGTACCGGATCGCGACCAACGTCTGCGTGGACGCGATCCGCCGCACGTCGCGTCGGCTGCCCACCACCGACGCCACGGCAGAAGCGTCCTGGCTGCAGCCCTACCCGGACCACCTGCTCGACGAGATCGCCCCGGCCGACGAGCAGCCGGACGCCGTCGCGGTGGCCCGGGAGACGATCGAGCTGGCGTTCATCGTCGCGCTGCAGGTGCTGCCGCCCCGGCAACGGGCGGTGTTCATCGCCCGCGACGTTCTCGGATGGCCGGCCGGCGAGGCAGCCGCGCTGCTGGGCACCAGCGTCGCGGCGGCGAACAGCGCGCTGCAGCGGGCCCGGACGACGCTCTCCGGCCACGTGCCGGCACGACGTACCGACTGGGCCGCCCCGGAGCTGACGGCCGACGAGCGACGGTTGCTCGCCGAGTTCATCGAGGCGAACGAGCGGTGCGACGCCGCAGCCGCGATCCGGATCGCGGCGCAGGACATCCGCATCACGATGCCGCCGGACCGGCTGGAGTTCCGTGGGTTGGAGGCGATCGCGCCGCTGATCGAGCGGGCAGTGGGACCGGATCGGGAGGGCGACTGGCGACTGGTGCCGACCGCGGTGAACCGGATGCCGGCCGCGGCGAGTTACCTGCGACGGCCCGGCGACTCAGTGTTCCGGGCGTTCAAGATCGACGTACTGCGGGTGGCGGACGGCAGGATCGCCGAGATCACGACGTTCGGCACGCTGCTCTTCCCCGCTCTGGGTCTGCCCCCGACCCGCTGAGACGCGCCGCGGCCGCCGCGGGGGCCGCGGGGGCCGTGGGCGCGGCGGGCGCGCTCGGACCGGCGTTTCTCCGGAGGGCGCCGGGGTAGGTCGGGAGGCATGTCCTCCGCGATCCTCCGAGGCGCGGCGGCCGGAGCCGCCCTCGACCGGTCGTAGCCGTCCCGACCGCGCGGATTGACGCCAAATCGGGCTCCACGGGCTCCGTGGAGCCCGATTCGGCGTCAATCCACGTGAGGCCGGGATGCGCCAAGCCGGGAGCGCGCCACGCGGGAGCGCACCACGCGCGGGAACGTCCGCCTCGCCCAGGGGACGGGACCCCTCAGCGGGAGGTGAAGACGTCGCGGAGCGCCTTGCGGACGTGGTCGACGATCGCCCCGACCGCACCCTGGGCCGCCGGCTGCGGATGACGCGGCGCCGCCGCCTCCGCCACCCGCAGTGCCCGCCCCATCCGGAGCCGCTCGTCGGCGTCGAGCCGCTCCCGCACCAGCGGGAACTCCTCCAGCTCCTCGTGGTCGGCGTGCGCGATGATCTCCACCGCCAGCCGGGTGAACCGGGCGTCGAACTCGTCCGACGCCGGATCCAGCCGGTCCAGCTCCGCGAGCAACTCGGTGCCGTGCCGCTCCTGCACGAGCAGCGTGTCCACCTGCAGTTCGTCGGCGTCCTCGAAGTCCCGCATCCGGGGATGCAGCACCAGCTGCTCCGCGGTCTCGTGCACGGTGATCAGCCGGCGCAGGTCAGCGAAGGCCGCGGCCTTCGCCGGACCGTGCGCACTCGCCACCTCGCGAAGACCGGCCCGGATCTGCGCGTGTTGGTTCACCAGGAAGTCGACCGCCTCGAGGTCGACGTCGTCAGCAGGCATCATTCCCCCTCGGTCGCCCCCCGGATTCCCCTCCGAAAAGCCGCAAAACGCCCATCGCCGGTGTGAACCGTTCTCGCACGGTCAAGCCAACCGACATGGCCCCCGACACCACGAGCCCTGGCACCACGCATCCGGCCGGGATCGACCCACTCATGCCCGACCTCGTCGCCGACCTGGCGCGCCTGGCGTGGACGGCCGCCGGTCGGCGTCACGATCCTGGTGGAGGGCCAGGAGGAGTACGGCGCCGGGCTGGCGGCCGCGCTCGACGCCGTGCCGTCCGACCTGCTCGCGGCCGACGTCGCGGTGATCGCGGACACCGGCAACGTCCGCCCCGGCATCCCGACGCTCGGCCTCACCCTGCGCGGGCTCGCGGAGGTCGACGTCGAGGTACGGACGATGGACCACCCGGTGCACAGCGGCGGCTTCGGCGGCCTCGCCCCGGACGCGCTGCTCACGCTCGTCCGCGTGCTGGACAGCCTGCTCGACGAGCACGGCACGGTGGCCGTTCCGGGGCTCGTGCACGAGCCGTGGCCGAGCACGGACGAGATCGAGGTGCCCGGGAAGGCTCCCGGCGTCCCCCCGCTCGGCGCCGGCTCCGGCCGGACGAGCGGCGAGCGGCTCTATGCCGCTCCGGCGCTCACCGTGATCGGACTGGACGCCACCCCCCTCGTCGCCGCGATGAACGTCGTCCCGCCGGTCGCGCGGGCGCGGATCAGCGTCCGGCTGGCCCCGACGCAGGACCCGATCGCCGCACAAAACGCGCTCGTAGCCCATCTCGAGCAGCAGCGACCGTTCGGGGTGCCGGTCGCGGTCACCCGCCGCGCCGTGAGCGGCGGGGTCCGGACCGCCGCGGACGGCCCGGCCGCGCGCGCAGCTCGCGCGGCACTGGCGACGGCCTGGGGCCGGGCCTCGATCCTGCAGGCCGACGGGGGTTCGGTGCCGTTCGCCGGCGCCCTGCAGCGCGGGCCGCGCCCGCCGGAGGTCCTGCTGTTCGGGGTGCAGGACGCGCTCAGCGGATTGCACGGCCCGGACGAACGGGTGCTGCTCGACGAGCTGGCGCGCGGCGTCCGTGCCGAGGCGGAACTGCTGGGGCGTTTGAGCCCCACCCGAGCGGCACCCGCAACAGGACGAAAGGAATAGCAGGTGGCTGATCAGACACGGGTTCCCGTCTTGGAGGCGCTGGACCAGTTCTGGGAGCGCGGCGACGTCATCTCCTGCCCTCCCGGTCACCGGCAGGGGCGTGGCGTCGATCCGCGGGTGCTGGGCATCCTCGGGCACGACCTGTTCACCGCCGACGTCCTGGTGATGAGCGGTCTGGACGACCGACGCATGTCGCAGGGCGTCATCATCCAGGCGCAGGACCTGATGGCCGAGGCGGTCCCACGCGGACCAGGCGTTCTTCCCCACCCGCGGCAGCTCGCTCTCGGTGAAGACCGCGATGCTCTCGATCGCCGGCCCCGGCGAGAAGCTGCTGGTGTCCCGGAACGCGCACAAGTCGGTGGTTGCGGGTCTGATCCCGGCCGGCATGCTGCTCCCGGACGCCTCCGATCCGTCTTTCCAGACCGTCCGGGTGGTGGCTTAGGCCTTCTTCTCCGCTGCGCGCTTGCGGCGCTTGCCCTCGTGCATCGCCTGTACCCGGGCGACCGGGATCGTGCGACCCTCGGCGATCAGCCCCTCGTCGAGGGGCTGCGGCGCGGGCATCGCGTCTGCCCACGGATCCCGCTCCCCCAGCAACGCGGACGCCGTCCGCAGCGTGAAGTCACGCGGCGACACCGACTCCAGGTCGTCCCAGGACACCGGGAACGACACCGGGGTCCCCGGCCGGATCCGCGGGCTGTACACGGCGACCACGGTCGCGCCACCGGCTCGGGTGGAGTCGAGGAACACCTTGTCGCCGCGGTCCTCCCGGATGAACGCGGTGGTCGCCAGCTCGGGGTCGAGCCGCTCGGCCCGGACCGCCAGCGCCCGGGTCGCAGCCGCCACTTCCTCGGCGGACGCCCCGTCCACCGGCACGAAGATGTGCAGACCCTTGGCCCCGCTGGTCTTCACCGCACCGGCCATCCCGACGTCGTCCAGCGCGCGGCGGACCAGGTGGGCGGCGCGGGCGGCGAGCCCGAACGACTGTCCTTGGCCTTCGGGGGGATCAATGTCCATGATCAGGTGCGTCGGACGGTCCCAGTGCTCGACCCGGACGAGGGCCGGGTGGTACTCGATCGCGCGCTGGTTGGCGAACCAGAGCAGCGTCCGCCGGTCGTTGCCGAGCGCGTACGCGATCTCCCGGTGCGACGACTCCGCCCAGTGCCGGACCGTCGGCACCCAGTCCGGCGTGTACTTCGGCACGTTCTTCTGCATGAACGGCTGCTGACCTGGCCGCACCCGGATCACCGAGAGCGGCCGGTCACGCAGGTGCGGAATCATCCGCACCGAGAGCGCGTCGACGTAGTCGACGAGGTCTCGCTTGGTCGCGTCGGCCCCGTCGAACAGTGGTTGGTCGAGGTTGGTGAGCGAAACCCCGTCGCGTTCCTCGCTACCCATGGGCTCATTCAAGCGTGCGGAGGGCACGCTCGACGATCTCCTCGGGCGACTGCGTGCCGTCGATCGGTGCGCCTGACTCGTCCGCGCCCAGCCGTTCGAGCGTCGCGAACTGCGAGTCGACGAGCGTCACCGGCATGAAGTGCCCCTCCCGCTCGGCCACCCGCCGCAGGATCGTCTCGCGGTCCACGTCCACGTGCAGGAACCAGACGGTCGGAGCACCCTGCCGCAACCGGTCCCGGTAGGCGCGCTTGAGCGCCGAACACGGGATCACGCCGCCCGTGGCGGCGTGATCCGCGAGCCAGTCCGCGATCTTTCCGAGCCAGGGCCAGCGGTCCTCATCGGTCAGCGGCTGACCAGCGGTCATCTTGGCGATGTTCGCCGGCGGGTGGAGGTCGTCGCCTTCGGCGAACGCGATGCTGAGCTTCTCGGCGAGCAGCTTGCCGACCGTGCTCTTGCCGCAGCCGGTCACTCCCATGACGACGACCAGCGGCGCGGGCCGCTCGTTGCCGTCCGGGCGTGCCGCTCGTTCAGTCGCTCGGGTGTCCGCGTTTTCCGCGCCGGGTGCCATATCGTCCGATCGTAATGTGACCGCCCGGCCCAGCGGGCCGCCAGTGACGTGGTGTCAGTCGAAATCGGCCCCGGAGAACGCGCGCGGTTCGATCAGCACCATCCAGTTGCCCGAATTGTCCCTGGCGACCGCCTCGACACCGTACGGACGCTCCTCCGGCTCCTGGAGGAACTCCACCCCTTTGGCGCGGAGGTCGTCGTAGGTCTTGCGGCAGTCGTCGACGTTGAGGCCGAGGCCGTGCATGCCACCTTCGTCGAGTGCACGGTTGATCGCGGCGACCATCTCCGGCGAGTGCGGCGGGCCCGGCACGGTCAGGTGGACCTGGAGCTCGGGCTGGCTCGGGTGCGTGACCGTGCACCAGCGGTACGAGCCGTCGGCGAGCGTGATGTCGGTGTGCTCGACGAACCCGAGTACGTCGAGGTAGAAGGCCTTGGACGCGTCGACGTCCTTCACGAACACGCTGGTGATCGAGATGTTGGTGATCATGCGGTCAGGCTAGGAGCCCGGAGCCTCCGCGCGCTTCTCCGCGCTTGCGCAATCGGCACGGCGCTCGGCCAGGCCCCACATGAACACGAAGCATCCCGGGATGTGGGGCGCGCCGGTCGCCGCCCAGCGGCGCTGGAACTCGCTCGGCGTCTCCCCCACGACCTCGCGGAACCGGCTGCTGAACGAACCGAGGCTGGTGAAGCCGACCGCCGCGCAGACCTCCGTGACCGTCAGGTTCGTGGACCGCAGCAGGTCCTGGGCCCGCTCCACCCGACGTCGGGAGAGGTACGCGGCCGGCGACACCCCGTAGGTCGTGGTGAACATCCGCTGGAAGTAGTACTTGCTCAGCCCGGCGACCGCCGCCAGGGCGTCCAGGTCCAGCGGCTCCCGGTAGTGCCGGTCGGCGTGGTCCCTGGCCCGGCGGAGGTGCACGAGCAGATCGCCCGGGACGCGGCGCGGCGCTGAGCTCACGAACCAAACCTACGTGCCCCGGCGGTCCTGCTGACTACCTCACATCCCGAGCGCGGCCCAGGTCGGCGCCGCCGGGGTGATCCGCAGCGGCATCCGGGCCTCGCTGGGCGTCCGATCGCCCTTGCGGGAGCTGCACGGGCCGCGGCTGTACCGCCAGCGGGTCACCACGTACGTGACCAGCCGCACCACGCGCGGCGCCGGGTAGGTGCCGACCAGCCGACCGGGTGCGCCTCGTGCACCTCGGCGACTCTGCGCACGAGCATCCGGACGGCGTGCCGGAAGCTCACCCGGTGCAGCGGGCCGAGGTCGGCGTTGAGTACGAGGACGTCCACCGGGTCTCCCTTCGTTGTCGGTGTCGCCGGTGTGTCGGTGTCGTCGGTCGCCAAAGGTGCCGGGGTGGACGATGCGTGCCTCGTTGTGCGGGTAGCCACTCCCGCCGGCGAGCCGCGACGACGCGTCAGGTCGCAGCCGGCCCGAGGCCGTCACCGTCCGTTCCCGGCACCTGTGAACCCTTCAGCCTCCGAAGAGTTCAGTCCGAAGCCCCCGAGTCGAACGGGGTGTCTCGCGCTACCGAGGCGCGTGGGTTGCCGTCTCCCTCGCTCCGGTCCGTTCTCGATTCCATCAAAAAAGCCGCCCGGGAATCGGGCGGCAGAGACAGCGCGAATTACCGCTATCCCCGCCGACAGTCCAAGCCGAGGCCGGTGGCCTCGCTCGGCAGGAGCCGCGTCGAGTGGAGGTACATGACTGCTTCCCGCCTTTCTTCCTCGGTGTCGGGGACCACGGTAGAGACCACCGAATGTCCCGACAATTGAATTAGCGTCCGGAAGAATCCCCGGAACGAGGAACGGAGGCCCGATGACGGACAGCGCCCTGAGCATCCAGGAGCGGCTCTACCCCGACCTACCCTGCTTCGGCTGTGGACACGGCAACCCGAAAGGGCTGAAGCTGCGGAGTTACCCCGCCGACGGCTTCGTCGCCGCGAGCTTCACCCCGTGGCCGGAGCACGACAACGGCCTGGGTTACCTCAACGGCGGGATCATCTCCACGGTGCTCGACTGCCACAGCGCCGCTGCGGTGACCCTCGAGGCCGAGCAGCGCGGCTGGCCGGCGCTGCCGGGTGCGGCGCTGCCCTACGTCACCGCCGGGCTCGACGTCCGGTACCTGCGGCCCAGCCCGCTCACCGAGACGGTCGAGTTGCGCGCCGTCGTCACCACGGCCGCCGAGGCGGAGATGACCGCCCAGGTGGAGCTCGTCTGGGACGGCAAGACCCGGGCGACCGCCACCGCGGTCTGGAAGCGCTGGCGTCCGCGGTAGCCGCGCGATCCGGCCGTTCCTCCGTCCGGCCCCGGTGCAGGTGCCCCATCCGGTTGGGCAACGGCCAAAAGCCGCACGCCGGACGGCCCGGCGGGGCCAAGATGTGCGTGCCATGGTGGTGGTCCGGGGATTCGGGGGTCCGATGACGCGGTCCAGAGCAGTCGTAGCCGGTCTGGTCGTGGTGGTCGCCGCCACCGCGTGCCAGACGTCGGCGGACGAACGTGGATCCGCACCGCAGGAGACCGTGGTGCGGCTCGCGGTGGCCGACGGCACCAGCGTCCGGGTCCGTGGGACGACCGGCTCGTTCTCTCCGGTCGCGCGGGTGCCGGCCGGCTGGCGGGTGGAGAGGCTGGTCTGGTCCGACGACGCCGACCGGCTGGCCTGGCTGGCGGTGCAGGTGTCGACCGGAGCAACGCGGGTCGTCGAGGCTCCTGCGGCCGGAGACGGCCCGGTTCGGCAGTGGACGTGCGCTGCCCGCTGCGGCACGGTCGCGTTCCGCGGCGACGGCCTGGTCGCCGACGCGATGGGGTCCGACGCCACGGCGCCGGACGACGGCAGCACCGCACCGAGCCCCGCGAAGACCGCACCGGGCACCGACGAAACCGCGCCGGCCAGCGTCAACCGGTACCCCGCCACCGGCACGGCGGACCCGGAACCGCTACCGCTCACCGGCCTGTCCGCGGAGAACCTCGGCGTCGAACGACCGGTCGTCGCGCTGCTGCTGGGCACCGGCGGAGCGGACGGCCTGCTGGTCGTCACCGCGGCGGCGCCCGGCGTATCCAGCGCGATCCACCGGGTGGCCGAGGACGGCACGACGTCTCTCGTCCACGAGACCGGCGGCACGGCCGTTCCGCGTCACGGTGCACTCAGCCCGGACGGGACCCAGCTGGCGTACACGGTCGACCGGGCCGTCGCCGGCTGCCCGCCCACCGACACCGTCGTCCTGGTCGACGTCGCTTCGGGCGAGGGCGTGCCGATCGCACCGTCGTCCGCCACCGCACCGCAGTTCGTCTCCGACGTCTGGTTCGACGAGGCGGGAACCGTGTACGCGGCCTTGCTGGAGGGCCCCGGGCCGTGCACCGGCGCACCCGCGAGCACCCCGACGGCGCCGGTCACCGCGGAGGTGTACCGGCGGGACGGCACCACCTGGAAGAGCACCGGCGCGCGCGCGAGCCAGGGCGCCGACCTCGGCGAGGGACGCACCGTGCTGCTCACCGGACCGTCGACCGTCGGCCCCGACGGCGTGCACCGATCGCCGCCGGGCACGCTGACGCTGTCCGACGCCTCCGGCAGCGACCAGATCCTGGCTCGCGCGGTCACCGCGTTCGCGGTGGCTCCGTCCTGAGCCGACCGGATCCGACCGCCGCGGCCGGTGCCGCAGTACCAGCGATTACCTACCGTGCTCACGACACGACTCTATTTCGGACATCAGGTCACTCCCGTCTCAGGAATAGCGACTTGCTCCGTGGACGCAGAATGGAAATACGGGGGTGGGTCGATCAGTGGGGGCTGGGGGGACCGATGCCGAAAGAACCTGTGTTAGCCGTCTGGTACTTATACGAACCGGACGAGGTGTTTTCCTTCGACGCGGAGGGCGATCGCATTACGTTCGGTCGCGACGACAAGTGCGATCTCATCATTTTCTCCGCGATCAACGGAGAGTCACTGTCCCGGGTAGCGGGGCGGATTTGGCGGATGGAAGGTGAGCTCTGGGTCCGCAACCTGTCCGAGAAACACGAACTGTGGATCGTCCAACCAGGCTTGCCGCCGCTGCCACCGCTGCCACCGCGCAACCCGGCGCGGCCCGATCCGGGCGCGGCCCAGTCGATACCGGGCGAGCTGACGTACGTGCAGGGTCCGGACGGCTGCGTCCTCGTGGTGGCTCAGCAGCGGGTCGAGCCGGCGTTACCGACCGTCCTCGACGACCGACCGACGACCAGCATCCCGCCGGTCCCACCGGACCTGAGACCGGTGGCCGCCGCGCTCTGCGAACCGTTGCTGCGCGGCAAGCAGCTACCGGCGTCCTACGAGGAGGTGCAGCGCCGACTCGTCACCCGGAGCCGCAAGCAGATCCGCGACCTCGTGCGCCGGCTCTGCGGCTTGTACCTCACCGAGGTCCCCGAGCTACGGGAACGGGTCGAGGCCCGGCGGCGGCTGGAGGAGCGCGAACTCGGTCTGCCCGCCGCGCCGACGGTGGTGCACAAGGGCATCCGGGTGTTCGCGGCGGCGGAGGCCGAGGAGGACGCGGAGATCCGCCGCCGCCGGGCGCTGACCCTGCCGGACTACTACGAGGTGGCGCACCTGCTGGTGCGCCGGCGCACGATCACCGCTGACGATCTGCGTCTCCTCGATCGCGTGCACTGAACCGGGTCTCACGGGACACCGGGTCTTACCGGACGACGCGGGGCGCCCCGGAAGGGGCGCCCCGCACCGGTGTCAGGCCGGTACCGGCGCGTAGCCGGCGGGACGCGTGCTGAACGTGCCCCGCCCCTGGCTACGGCTGCGTAGCCGAGTCGCGTAGCCGAACAGCCCGGCCAGCGGCACGACCGCTGTCACGACCGTCGAGCCACCCGTCCCCGACGGACCGGCGTGGGAGAGCGAGCCGGTGACCCGCCCGCGCCGCGCGGCCAGATCGCCGAGGACTCCGCCGACGGCTTCCTCGGGCACCGTCACCGTGACCTCGACGACCGGCTCGAGCACGGTTACCACGGACGCCCGCAGTGCCGCACGGAGCGCGAGCTTGCCCGCGGTGCGGAACGCCAACTCCGAGGAGTCCTTGGAGTGCGTCGCACCGTCGGTGAGCCGCACCCGGACACCGATCACCGGGTGCCCACCGATCGGACCCTCGGCGAGCGCGTCCCGGCAGCCGGCCTCCACCGCACGGATGTACTCACGCGGTACCCGTCCACCGACCACCGTCGACTCGAACGCGAAGTCGCCTCCGTCGAACGGCGCGACGTCGAGCACCACGACGGCGAACTGGCCGGCGCCGCCGTCCTGCTTGACGTGCCGGTAGGTGAACCCCGAGACGCCGGACGTGACCGTCTCCCGGTAGGCCACCTGCGGCCGTCCGACGCCGATCGTCAGCCCGTGGTCGCGGCGCAGCTTCTCCACCGCCACCTCGAGGTGCAGCTCACCCATCCCGGAGAGCAGCGTTTGCCCGGTCTCCCGATCAGTGCGGACGCCCAGCGCCGGGTCCTCCTCCGCCAGCCGGCCCAGCGCGGTGGCGAGCCGTTCGGTATCAGTGCTCCGTTGCGCCTCGACCGCCACCGACACCACCGGATCCGGTGAGGTCGGCGGCTCGAGCAGCAGGGGAGCGCCCGGCGCGCACAGCGTCGCTCCGGTCGCGGCGGCCTTCGGCCCGACCAGCGCGACGATGTCGCCCGCACCGGCGTGCGGCACGTCGGTGTGCCGGTCGGCCTGGACCTGGAGGATCCGGCTGATCCGCTCGGTGCGGCCGGTTCCGGCGTCCAGCACTGTTCCTCCCTTCTCGACGGTTCCGGAGTACACGCGGACGTAGGTCAGCCGACCGGTGGGGGTGGCGGCCACCTTGAACACCAGCCCGGCGAACGGCGCCGCCGGATCGGCCGGACGCTCCTCGCCGTGGCCGTTCCAGGTGCCGCGCACCGGCGGAACGTCCAGCGGCGACGGCAGGTAGGCCACCACGGCGTCGAGCAGCGGCTCGATGCCCCGGTTGCGGTAGGCCGACCCACACAGCACCACCAGGCCCGCGCCGATGCGGGTCAGGTCGCGCAGGGCGGTGACCAGCGTCGCGTCGGAGAGGTCCGGGTACTCCTCCAGCGCGAGCGGGTGCAGCTCGGCCACGGCTTCCTCCAGCTGCCGCCGCCGGGCGACGGCCTCCTCCCGCAGCCCGTCCGGGATCGGTCCGTCGAGCGGACCGGCGTCGTCGGTCCAGGTCAGCGCACGCATCGTGACCAGGTCGACGACACCGGTGAAGCCGTCCTCCCGGCCGATCGGCAGCTGAACGACGAGCGGCACGACGGACAGCTTCGCTCGGATCGACGCGACCGCGGCGTCGAGGTCCGCACCAGCACGGTCGAGCTTGTTGACGAACCCGATCCGGGGCACCCCGTACCGGTCGGCCTGCCGCCAGACCGACTCGCTCTGCGGCTCGACCCCGGCCACGCCGTCGAACACCGCGACGGCGCCGTCGAGCACTCGGAGCGACCGCTCCACCTCGACCGCGAAGTCGACGTGGCCCGGCGTGTCGATCAGGTTGATCCGGTGGTCGTTCCAGACGCAGCTGACCGCGGCCGAGAAGATCGTGATCCCGCGGTCGCGTTCCTGCGGGTCGAAGTCGGTGACGGTGGTGCCGTCGTGCACCTCGCCCCGTTTGTACGTGGTGCCGGTCGCATAGAGGATCCGTTCGGTGGTGGTGGTCTTGCCGGCATCGACGTGGGCGAGAATGCCCAGGTTGCGGACGCGGGCGAGAACTTCGGTGGTGCGTACGGTGCGCATGGCCTTCCGGCCCTCTTTCTGGTCGACCCTTCACGGGTTGGACTTCCAGAACTGCGCAATGCGGACGCCCGGCAGCGGCGCTGCTGGGGGAACGTCCGTACGTCCGGCGTCAGCCGCGCGGCTGGGACACCGGGTTCACCGAAGACACCAGGATCACATCGAACTGCGATCGGAGAATGGCGACAAAGGTGCGGTAACGCATGGCCGACTCCCCTCGTTCGTCCTGGTTGGGCGGTTCCGCTCTCGGAACCCGTGCCGACACTAGGGTGGCCGTTGATCCGGGCCAACTCATTTGTCCGATCGGCGTCTTCCCGTTCGTCGGTTAACCGAGCCGTCCCGCATCCGGCGGGCCGCGCATCGAGGAGGTAGACATGCCACCCGACCTGCATCCCGCCGCGGTCGTACTGGCCGATCTCGTCCGGGACGTCCGCGACGACCAGTTGACCGCGGTGACCCCGTGCGGCGGAATCCCGGTCGGCGAGCTGCTCGACCACGTCGACATGTTCGCGACCGCGTTCGCCGCCGCAGCGGCCAAGTCGGGGAGCCCGAGCCCGCCGCCGACCCCGGACGCGTCCCGCCTCGGCCCCGACTGGCGCGAGCGGATCCCCGACCGGGTCACGGCGCTCGCCGATGCGTGGTCCTCCCCCTCGGCGTGGAGCGGTGACACCAGCGCCGGTGGCCTTCCGATGGCCGCCGAGGAGGCCGGCGCCATCGCACTGAACGAGGTGTTGGTCCACGGCTGGGACCTGGCAGTAGCCCTGGGTCGGCGCTACCCGGGCGACGATCCGGAGCTAGCCCAGAGCGTGCGGACGGCCCACGCCTGGGCGAGCGCGATCGCCCAGGCGAGTCCGGACGGGACGCCGGGCTTGTTCGGACCACCGGTGCGGGTGGCATCTGACGCGCCGGTGTTCGACCGCCTCATCGCCGCAACGGGTCGGGTCCCTCGCTGAGATGCGGTCCGCGGCCCGTGCCCGACACGGCCCTGCCCGACACGGCCCTGCCCGACACGGCCCTGCCCGACACGGCCCTGCCCGACACGGCCCCGCCCGGCGCGGCCCTTGCCCGACACGGGCCTGCGGGGCGGAGCGCATGGCTCTGCTCTGTCTAGCGTGGCCTGTCCTTGCCCGGCGGGCCTGAGACGCACGCCAGCCCTGCGCGGACCAGCCCGCTCGGACCTGCGGTCGCTATTGGCGCCGCGCGCCGCAGCGCTGCACAGCGCGGGCCGACGCAGCGCCGCACCGCTGGCTCAGCGGCGCACTGTCAACCCTGCCGGCCGGGGCCCGACCCAGCGCGGACCAGCCCGACTGGGCCGGCTCGGCGAGACCTTGCCCGACGCAGCCCGATATCGCACGGCCCTGCCCACCGTGGTCCTGCGCGACGCCGTGCACCGCTGCAGAGGGCGGCCTGCGGGAGCGCACCGCACGCGCCGCACCGCACCGCGCCGTGGCGCACCCCGGCGCGACTTGGCGTGCCTGGCCCTGTCCGCTACGGCGCGGACTTGCGGTTGGGTGGACATGCCGGCGCGCCGAGCGGGCGCGCCGCTCGGCTGCTCTCGGCCTGGGGTTAGGGCGGTGGGTCGAGGGTGGTGCCGTCCGGTCGTCGGATGGTGACGGTCCGTCCGTCGAAGGTGAGCGTCCAACCGTGGTCGTGGATGCGGTGGTG